>JAFGET010000107.1 GCA_016931435.1 Candidatus Omnitrophota bacterium | reverse complement strand
CGCATAACTTACGGAAGTCCGCGTAAGCGGACGACGTAAGTTATAGGCGCGAATTTACTCCGAGTATGCGAGAAAATTTCAACAAAATCTTCGAGCGCTATACGAGGAGCAATGAGGCCATAACTTACGGAACGAACGCAGTGAGTGAACGTAAGTTATTGGGCCGAATTTATACATTACCTGTGAGAAAATTCCAACAGAATTTTCGAGCATTAGGTAATGTACTAGGTTAATATCCATAACTTACGGAAGTCCGCGTAAGCGGACGACGTAAGTTATAGGCGCGAATTTACTCCGAGTATGCGAGAAGATTTCAACAAAATCTTCGAGCGCTATACGAGGAGCAATGAGGCCATCCGCCGTAGGCGGATTGGGCCGAATTACCCAAGTAAAGGGGTACACCCAGCATTCCTATAAGCTGGGGTGTTAATATGCTTTTTTAAGTAAAATCCCTGCCTACCGGCAGGCAGACCGCAATAGCGGGATCGCCCGGCGCTATAGGACGCGCCGGCGTACCGCCTTTCTGCGGTAACTCCGAGTATGCGAGAAGATTTCAACAAAATCTTCGAGCGCTATACGAGGAGCTTGGTTCTAAACGCGGCAGTTACCGCCTGGCCGAAAGAAAGGCTTGCATCATTATTCGGCAATTGTTTATGCTGCAAAATGACAAAATCTTCCTTATATAATAAATCTAAAACCAAAGAGAGTAAAAGGTTATTTTGGAATACTCCTCCGGATAACGCCACTTTGTTTATTTTTGTATCTTTCCTTAGGATAATACACGTCTTCTTTATCATTTCCGCTATAGTCAGATGAAAACGATAGGCTATTTTTTCCCGAGGCTCTTTAGCTTTTAGATCATCGACTATCTGTTTAAATATAGGCCTGGGGTCCAAAATATAACCATTCTTATTCTTAGCGATCTTAAAATTATAACTGACGCATGACCTTCCTGCCTGACAGGCAGGTACTTGGCACCTGACACCTGTCTTTTCTAATTCTACAGCCAGTTCCGCTTCAAAATCCGCCCGCAATTTTCCTAGGATAAGGCTTGAAGCCGCATCGAATAACCTGCCCATACTGCTGGCTAAAGAAGAATTAATCCCCCCCAGATACATCTTTCTCAGGACCTGCCATTTTCTTCTATCGATTTTCTTTACAAGGCTGATTTGAAGATTTAAAAATCTTTCTTTATAGATTTGGTAGAGCCAGCAAGCTGCCAACCTCCAAGGTTCCCTGATTGCCATTTCCTGTCCTAATAGCGGGATTTCCTTCAGGTAAGCCTTACGTATAAATTTACCGTAATCGCAAATTAAAAACTCGGCTCCCCAAAGCCGGTTATCCAGGCCCAGCCCTGTTCCGTCAAAAGCTACCCCGATGACTTTTTCATTGCGCAGGTTATTCTCTGCCATGCAGGAGACAATATGGGCATGGTGGTGCTGAACGGCTAATAGCGGGTAATGATCGGATAAAGCTACGGCATATTTGCTGGATTGATATTCCGGATGCAGATCATAAGAGATAACTGCAGGGCTTTTCTTCAAAAAATACTTTACGGCGCGTTCAAATCCTAAAAAGTCCTTCAGATTATCTAGATTCCCCTGGGGTGAACTCAGGAAGGCTGCGTTGTCTTCAACAAAACAAACCGTATTCTTGACATGCGCCCCCAGGGCAAGGACAGGTTCTTTAACCTTAAAAGGGACTCTTATTTTTTTAAATTCCATTTTGACATAAAAAAATCTGCCATCCGGCGTTTGGAACCCTTACCGATATCCCTATTCTCCAATCTGCTTAACGGCATGACCCCTATCAAAGAATTGGTCAGAAAAGCCTCGTTACAAGAATATAAATCTACGCAGCGAAAATCACCCTGCTTTGATCTTATTCTATATTTTTTCGCTGTATCAAGAATAAACTTCCTTGTAACTCCGGATAAACATCCGCATTCTAACGAGGGAGTGAACAACTGATCGTCTTTTACAAAGAATAAATTAGCACGGCTTCCTTCGCAAATATGCCCGCTGTTATTTAAGATAAGCGCTTCGTCGCATCCATTTTTTTTAGCTTCCGAATATGCCGTTTGATAAAAAAGGTAGCTCGTGCTTTTGATACGCGCTAAAAAATTATCCCTGTTTTGCCTCAAGGAAGAAATCGAGGCTTCAAAACCCCGAAGATATTTCGTCAAAGAAGGAGGTGTATATTTCTTGGCGATTATAATGATATCGCAGCTTTTTTCGGATTTACTTAACACGACCTTTACGTAGCAATCCCAAGCGCCGGACAAAGACACTGTTTTTATGATGGCCTTTTCTAGTTGCCCTAAGGTATAGGGGCATTTTAAACCAATTAATGCCGCTGAGCCCCTGAGCCTCTTCAGATGCTCTTGTAAATAGATTATCCTATTGCCGCGTGAGCGCATCGTCTCAAATAACCCCCATCCGTATAAAAACCCGGGAGATAACGTCGAAACTTTAGCTTTATCTTCTTTAATAAACTTGCCGTTTAAAAAAACTGCTGTCTTAACCATAATAATCTTCAAAAACGCGCTAATTTTATAGGGCGCTGATTGCTTTCATCATCGCCTTTGCCTTTACAAGGGTCTCTTCGTATTCTTTATCGGGCAGAGAGTCCGCGACAATACCGCCTCCTGCGTTAAAATACAGGTCTTCGCCTTTTTTTAATATCGTACGGATTAAAATATTAAAATCCATCCCCCCGGAAAAACTTAAATACCCCAGACATCCGGTATATACAGAACGCCTGTCCGGTTCAAGCTCCTCTATTATCTCCATGGACCTGATTTTGGGACACCCAGTAATCGAACCTCCCGGGAAACATGCACGCAATAGGTCTATGCGGTCCTTACTCTTATGTAGCCTGCCTTCTACGGTAGCGGTTGTCTGAAATACCGTGCGATATTCCTCAAGGCTCCTTAATTCTCTTACTCTGATAGAGTCATAATCGCAGACTCTCCCTAAATCATTGCGCTCCAGATCTACGATCATAAGGAGCTCCGCCTTGTCTTTTGGGCTCTCTAAAAGCTCCTTTCTAAGCCTTATGTCCTTAGACTTATCCGATGACCGTGGACGCGTGCCCTTCATCGGTGAGGTGATGACCTTGTCTTCTGATAACTTCAAAAACCTTTCCGGAGATGAGCTTAAGATCTGAAAGCTTCCTGCGTCAAAATATGCGCTAAAAGAAGACGGGCTGAGCTGGCGTAATCGCTGGTATAGGAGTAAAGCAGAAAGACTGCTCTTGGCGCTGAACTGCTGGGAAAGATTGACCTGATAGATATCTCCTGCCTTGATATAAGCCTTTGCCTTTTTTACGGCTGAAATATAACCACTTTTAGTGAAATTAGAAGATAAAACCGGACGGTCTGGATCGGCATTCCGGTGACTTTTGTTCCTCCTTCCGGATCCTATATTACAAATTAAATCCGATATTTTCTTAAAATTACTTTCTGCCAATAGCTGCTTTTTTCGGTAAGACTTTTCCGGGTATCCAACGCAAAAAATATAAAGTAGGTTCTTACGGTGATCGATGACTATCGTGTTATTATAAAAGGCAAAAAAACTATCCGGGATATCCAAGCTCGGAGCATTCTTTCTTTTTATCTTTTTTTCTAAAATTACGCCTAAATCATACGCTAGGTAGCCAACCGCGCCGCCTAAAAAAGGGATGTTGTTTTTAGGCGGTTTATTTTCGTACGGCGCCAACGCCTCTTTTAACTTCACAAAAGGGTCTTCATTTTTAGTCTTAACGATCAAAAATGGATCGATGCCAAAGAATGAAAACCTGCCGCATCCGTTTAAGCTTAAGCTGCTGTCTAAGAAAAAACAGTTTTTTTCTTTGTTCAACGCGGTAAAAATAGAAAACGCGTCTGCCTTTAATTTATACGATCTCAATATGTAGTATTCCATCTATACGGAAAGTGCGCTCATCGTTCCTTAAGCAACAATAACCAACAAGGTAGCTGCGCTCTCTATCGCGCCTAATCTCTTTAGGGATGACCTCACGACAGGAAACAGAGGCATCTACTCCTGCCAGATACCTTATCTTAAGTTTCACCCCCAGATCTATCGCCTGCTGTATCTGAGTTATCTTTTGATTATTCAAGTCGTCTAAGAAATACGCGTTTATCCCGAAAAGCGAAGAGACATTGGAAAAATCATGGATTTTCTTTGCCTTCAATAGATCCTTAAGTTTCTTGAAGACTTCCCAACTAAGTATTACATCGGAAAATGCACGATGCTCCTGTTTGATCCTGATTCCAAGGCTCTCTGCTACAAACCAAAGGGCATGGCGCTCCAATCCGGGCAGAAGACGCCTGGCCATCTGTAATATGTCTATAACCAATACACCGTCTAAGGATTCGTGTCCACAGAGCTTTAGCTCGTTATTCAAGAAGCCCAGATCAAAAGGCGCGTTATAAGTAGCAAGGACACTGTCTTGAATAAATCCTAAGAAATCAGGAATTATTCTTTCCATAGCAGGAGCATCTTCTAACATCTCCTGCGTGATCCGGTTTACCTCAAAGGCCCCCGGAGATATCAAGCGCCCAGGATTAACCAGGCTTTGGAACTTAGAGATCTCCTTATCGCCCTTGACCTTCAGGGCTGCAATCTCAACTATCCTATCCCCTGACTGCGAAAACAGTCCGGTGGTCTCGGTATCAAATATCGTGAATTCAACTCCGTCAATATGTTTATTCATAAAACATCAGCGGACCCTGTCTTGGGGGTATTTTTTTAAGACAATATATGCTGACACAAGCCTGTCCGGGCAAAAAGAAAGCTTGACCCGCTTTAGATTCTCCAATCCTGAATCATCCATGATATTGATATAGCGGTACCCCTTTAATTCGTTTGAGAATTTCCAAAAGATGAACTGCGCCAGGCCCTTAATGGACAGATCCGTTACTTCATATAGTATACAAAAAGTATCTTTATTTAACGGGAATCCAAAAGTAAAAGCCCCGGCCTTACCCCTGACCTTAACCACCCTGCCAATACATTCTAGCTTGGAATAATCCTGCAATAGTATCTTCAGGCAGGAAAAGCTATCCTCAAGCATCCCACAGTATATTTTATCACGATTTTCGCATTTTCTACCACTCATCCATGAACTATATAAACTAAGACAGGCTGGCTCGTCTTTTTGAGAATATGCCGCATAATTAAAGTTGTAATTTTTGAGAAAATAGTTGACTGAGGAACGCTTAGATTTAAAACGGTTACCTTTAAGTTCAGCCAGGTCTCTGCTTATACATAAATAATCTCCCTCTTTAGCTACGCAGCCATACCCAAGTTTACGGTAAAGATCAAGGTTTTTTTCTTCGATATTCTCTATACGGCAGATGCTTTTGTTCTTATTAAAACTGTCCATGATCCTAAAAGCTTGGCTAAGAGCGCGGGGGGAAGGGTTTTTTGATAAAGGCTCTAAATACATGAACAACCCGATCCTATCTTTAAAAAACACGCAGAGATTTTTCTCTATTACCGCCCAGTATATTTCAAAAAGCGCCTTCCATATATAGATATTTACGAATGAATAGACAGAAAGCTCATGCGGGGTAAGGCTCAAATATCTATCAAACAACCTCTTGTCTTTAAGGGAGAGCTTATTTAATCTCATCTGATAGCTTGAGTTCTATCGTCTTGCCCAAATCTTCGTATGCCTGCAGGATGTGAGGATTGTTCTTAAGCAGGCTGATCTGCTTGGGGGCATTAAGGTAGGCGACCAGCTCTTGCGTATATTTCTTGAATTCCGGGGTATTTAGTTTATCCGTTAAATAGGGGCAGTTTAAGTCTACGGTCAAGATCACGGATTTATCCCGTAGGTTCAAAAGAAAAGGGTAGAGCTGGCATTCAAAAGGGCGGGATTCATATATCTTGCATTCGTTGGCTGCGATATCAAAGAAAGCACAGATAAAACCATCACCTTTAGGATTTGCTACTGGCTGGATCTTTCTTTCTATAGAGATACTGACAGCAGGGATGTTCTTATCCAGGAGGTCCTGGATTTCCTCTTCTAAAAGACAGGGCAGCCATACGGAATCGCTTTCGCGGAACCTACAGCACCCTTGGCATTTCAAGCATGCTTCTTGAGGGATAAATTGAGGTATCACTTTACCGTACTCCCTAATTTAACCTGGCGCTGTGGTGTGACAATACAAATGCCTTCATCATCCTGGGCTGCCAAAAGCATTCCCTGGCTTTCTACGCCGCGCAACATCGCCGGCTCAAGGTTATCCACGACCACGACTTGTTTTCCGATAAGGTCTTCTTTTTGATAAAAATTCTTTATGCCTGCCACTATCTGCTTTATCCTGTCCCCTAGATCGATAGTAACTACGTAAAGCCTCTGTGCATCAGGATGGTCTTGCACATCCTTTATCAGGGCGATCTTTAATTCCATTTTTTTAAAATCTTCTATTGTGATCATATTGCTCCTTTCACTCAAAACTTAAACTCTAACGAAAGTTCCAATTGATACGCGTAATCTGAGCTTCCATCTCCTCTTACATAAGGATTAAAAAGACTGCCTGATACATCGTCTCTGTTTTCTTTATAATATTTACCCGGAAAAAAATACCCCCCTAAAAAGCTCACTAATGTATTTTCATTAAGCTGATAATCGATGAACATGTCTATTTCCCGGCCCAGGTCGCGGGAAAGGTAAATATTTTCTCCGTTTAGGGTCGCGACACTTTTTTCAAAAGAGCGCATAAAAGAAACATCTAGCCCCAAAGAAAGCTTGTCATTCAAACCGTATTCAAGCCCTAAAATAGGCATGATCAAGTTATCGAAATCTGATGTTGCAAGAGTTCCCGGACGAGGCACGCCGTACTGTAATCCATACCCGCAACCCATGGCGACCACGGGCCTGGAATCAACATTGCAGGCACTTATAGAATCTCCCAGGTTCATATTCAAAGGGGAATAAGAACTAAAAGCCCTGTTTTTTCCGCTGGTCAAAGTGGTATCGTCTGCGGCATCCGAAGGGGTCTTATTGCCTGATGCAACTAATAACTCAAAAGAAGGAGTAAGCCTTCCAAAGCTGTATCCTGTCTGCGCAAAGATAAGATACCCGGTATGCGTGATATCTTTATAATCCGCGTCTGCGCTTTCAGCATAACCGAAATTACGCGCTAATTCTAAAGACCACGACCAATTATCTTCTGCAAAATCCCAGGAAAAACCTGCAGTCCCTAAAATATCCCGTTTCACCGGAGAAGTAAAAAGATCATACCTTTTATCCGGTGAAGTATGATCCGCCAAAACCCCTATATAAGGCCAAAATGTATTCTTGCCCATATTAATTTTGACGTCGGTTGCAAAAAAATTAGAGGCGTTGTGTTCATACTTATATTCCTGCTCTTCGTCCTGGCGGATACGCGGACCCAGGTGGTTCTTATAAACTACATCCGGTCGACAGTAATATATTCTTAATACAAGGTCTTCTAAAACATAAGCAAAGGTCAGGCCATAGTTCTCATAGCTTCCGTTTAAACTAAAACCTTTACCTACCTCATATGTATAAAGCCCTGTTTTAAAAAAAAGTCGGTCATTCAAGGGCGCCTCTAACCAACATTCTTCGATCTGAGGCAATAGTTCATCATCGCGGTATTCTTCGATGACGCCACCAGAGGTCATCAGGGTATTATGCGCAAAAAGAGGCGCGCTATAATCACCCGGCCCGTTCCTCTCAAATCTTAAATAGCAGGCGAGATCAGAATTCTTATGCTCGTATCTAAATCCTAAGCTATAATCTATCCCTAGAAATACGGAGTTATCGTCTTTATTTGCGCTGTCTAAGTCTACGGTATTCTTAAATCCTGTTACGTCGGTGCGTAAATAACTGTCCAGAGAAAATATTGCATTATCTGTTTCCGATAAAATAAACGCAAAGCCGTATACTTTGAACAAAAATAAACAGACAAAAACTAAGATTATCCTTTTTTTCATATTATAAAGCCGATAGGCTAAATTTATAACGAGGGGGAGGTTAATGGCGGAACATGCACTGCGCTCGCTACTCGCCTTGGCGGCTCGTTTAACGCTTAATTCACCCTCTCTTACTTCGAGTGAATTACGCCGCACGAAGTGCGGTGCTGCTTAGTGCCGTTTCATTTTTCCTTAATTTGCCACTATTTCATATCGGCAAATTATCCCGAGTCCAAAAGACGAGGGATTGTCGGGTAACGAAACATGCACTGCGCTCGCTACTCGCCTTGGCGGCTCGTTTAACGCTCGCTTAGTGCCGTTTCATTTTTCCTTGTCGGAAAAATGAAACGGGGCTGACGAGATTTGAACTCGCGATCTTCTCCGTGACAGGGAGACGCCATAAACCAGACTAGGCCACAGCCCCAGACGATATAATGGATAAGCCGAAAGCTATATTTTACCTAAAATTAATAATATTGCAACCGCTTAATTCACCTTCTCTTGCTTCGAGTCACTTACGCTGAACTAGAAGGGCAAGGAGGCTCGGAAAATTTAAAGTGGGCGCTAGAGGACTTGAACCCCTGACCCTCTGCGTGTAAAGCAGATGCTCTAACCAACTGAGCTAAGCGCCCTAAATTTCTTCCTCTTACAAGTGTGAAATTTATCCTTGGTAAAATCTATATACTTATGAATTTACCAAGGATACAAACCAACCTTCGCCAATTGGAAATCGATCTTTGGCAAAGACTCCAATATTATGGCCTTACCAAGGATTAGCATTATAAACTAACGCTGATACCGAGTCAATATAAGAAAGCCGACGCTATTATCAGCCTGTAAGGCGCCCTAAAAACACAATGGTAAAAACCATAACCAGAAGCGCCACTGTCTCAGCCATACCTAATACTACCAGGTAATTCCCGAAACCTTTGCCGGTCTCACCCATTGCGTCACAGGCGACCGCAGCACATTTACCTTGCCAATATGCCGACGCTCCTATAGCTGCTCCGGATAAAAGGCCCATGCCCCACAAATACTGCCCGCTTAAAGTCAAAACAAGCATCCTGTTCATCACGATAAAGCCGTATATCGTCTGGGTCAGGGGAGCGGCGGTAAGGGCAACTAGTAAAAAAGAAGCGGGTTTATTCTGCGAAAAGCTCTTCTTCCAGGCGCCTATTGCACTCATTCCTGCCATACCAGTCCCCGCGGCTGAACCTAAAGCAGCTAACCCCAAGACCATTACTGCCCCTAGATCCTTAAACTGCAAAAGAATATTCTGCTCCATCTCTAAACCTCCCTTTTTTATGCCTCCTGTTCCGCAAGCGGCTGATAAGAAATTGCGCCCCAGGTCAAACCCGCATGCCCTGAGAACTCAAGGACATTCAAACGGATGCCGTGCACCAAAACCGACATCGGACCGAGAATTATATTAATAGTATGCCCAATAAAAAGTACGACGATCCTGCCTAAAACATTCGTATCGCCTAAACCTAAAGCAAGCGTGTTTATGGTATCGGCAATAGCCACGGTAGCAAGCCCTACGGCAAAAAGGCGTATATATGAGACTATATCCGTAAAATTATTCATTAGGTTTAAAGCAACCGCTCCTAATCCGCTTAAAATGGCTTTCAGGATATTCCTCTGTGGACGGGTAAAAAGTATCACCAAGAAAATGCCTCCTGAAATGAGCCATTTACCGTAAACAGGGAAAGGGTCGTTTAAGATCAGAGTCCTTGCAATGAAAAAAGCAGCCCAAAGCACAGAGATCCATCCGATATCAGAAAGCGCGGAAAGCGAAGGCATTTTACGTATAGCCTGCCAGCCGTGCGCAAGGCTCAAATGGAACGCGCCCAGAAAAAAACAAAATGCCTGCAAAAACTTTGTATCGTTTAATATGGGGATGACGGGTTTAAATCCGGCGTTTAAATACCATTCCTGCCCGAACACGGTAGCGGTGATCAATCCCCAGAAAATCGCACAGGCACTAAAAAGATAAAAAAGGAAAAAAATGCGTGTATCAGAGACCCTTTTGCCTATTGTTTTATGAAATATGAAAGTAAGAAGAAAATATACCGCTCCGTATCCAGCATCGCCTATGATCATGCCGAAAAACAGACTTAAAAAAATAAGAAAAAGCGGGCTTATATCAAGCTCGCGATAACCCGGCAGTATGCCTAAAAGCTTGAATACCGGATTGATCAAAGACACCCACCAGGGATTACGTATGAGCACCGGGACATTATCGGACTCACCAGGCTCGCTTATCACTACCGCCCACTGTCTTGATTTTGCTTCTCTTATTAAAAGCTCTTCTTTATCAAAAGGGATATAGCCGCCTACAGAGACCAGTTTTTCATAATGCTGCATACCGGATAAAGCTTCCTGCAATTGCCGTTCTTTTTCTAAGTCCTTCCTGATCTTTATCAACACGCTGTAATATCGAAAATTTGATCGGATCTCATCCTCTATCGCCTGCTGGGCTTTCTTATCCTCCAGAATGCGCTTTTGCATCCACGATAGGCTATGCCTGGGAGGATTAATTTCAGAAAAAGGGACCTCTATCTTTCTTCGGCAAATAGCTATGCACCAACCGATGCCTCCCGATACGTTTATCTTTTTTACTAATACATCCGGGGGGAATTCCGCAATATTTTTTATAGGGAGTTGATAAAACCTTACGTAAATACCTTCCTCGGATAACTTCTCGATGTCGCGGGGGTCAAAATCCCCCCACTTCTGCCATTCGGCGATTGATTGGGTTAAGCTATGGCAATAAACATCGAGCTGCTCATGTCTTTTCTTTAATTCGATGATGTGCCTTGCTAAATGCTTCCAATCCTCAAGCGGCGGCTCTAGCCCGGACTCGTCCCGGCCCGCCTTAAACCCTTCCTGCTGCAAAACCCTGAGGCAGGAATCAACCAGGGATATATCGTCGTTGATCAGCGCGATATCCCTGCCCGAAGGCGGGTTCGCATGCACCACATGCAATAATCCCAGTTTACGCAAAGACCTCAAGACAACAC
Source organism: Candidatus Omnitrophota bacterium (assembly GCA_016931435.1). GTDB lineage: Bacteria > Omnitrophota > Gorgyraeia > Gygaellales > Profunditerraquicolaceae > JAFGET01. The sequence goes on along the minus strand of JAFGET010000107.1, from coordinate 3,792 downwards.
CGGCATCTTTGCCCTGGGTGATAACGGAAGCCTTTTTCATCTTGACGATCATACCGGCGCCTCTTCGAACGAGAATTTATCTATTTTAAGTTTTGCGATCTTGCTTCTTCCGACGGCATTACTCATCTGATCCCCCAGATATATCTTTATCACGCGGATAGCCTCCTCTGCTTCAGGGATCTTTATTTTCTCAAAAAGGTTCACCCGCTGCGCTGTAATGCGTAATTCGTGTTTTAAGATCCCGATCCCCTGCTTGATGACCCTGATTTCTTCCTTAAAGGAAACCACCGCTCTTAACTCATCCAGGGCAGTATCTACCCATAGCGGAGTGACAAACAGGTCGTATTCCGCCTGCCTAAATTGCGCGCGCTCAAATAATGAGATATCTACTCCGGCTATATTTTTAGGGCCGGTTATCACCTGCTCGGGGATCAGCCAGTGTTTTTCTAAATACCCCTCGGCCAAAAAACCTCCCCACGACTGCGCGGCACTTATCTTATCTAACAGCTGCCGATTCTTATCTTCCAGGATATTATACTGGTGCAGGATTTCAAGCTGCAATTGTTGCTTCTTAAGCTGCAAGGTAGGCAAGTATCTTTCGTATTGGGAAAGCGCCTCGCGCTGCCTCTTTAATTCTCCCTTGGTCAGTTTTATTTTTCCCATTTAACCCTTTGGCCAATACTTATCGATCATCGATTTTTTTATACCCGTCTCTTCGGGCAAAAAACACTCATGCAAGATATCCCACCCGGAATCCAAGGCTTTTTCAAGAGGGATATTCACTTTTAAAGACATCATCTTTTCTTCAAAAAGCTTCCCGTATTTAAGGAGTTTATTATCCCAGGCGCTCATCTGAAAACCCATTGCCTGTTTTTCTTTGGTCTCGCGATAACTGGCAAAAAACTGAACCATTGTATCCATGATCGTGCGGTGATCATCACGCGTCTTACCGTTCACCTGCTGCCTCAGCCGTGAAAGCGAACCAAAGGGCTCGATCACGCCGTTCTTTAAATAAAACTGCCCCTCGGTAATATAACCGGTATTATCCGGGACAGGATGGGTAACATCATCTCCGGGCATGGTCGTGGCGGCTAAAACAGTGATAGAACCCGCGCCTTCAAAATCTACTGCTTTTTCATAACGGCTGGCTAATTGGCTGTAGAGGTCCCCCGGATAACCGCGGTTTGAAGGTATTTGCTCCATAGTAATGGCTATTTCTTTAAGCGAATCGCAGAAATTGGTCATATCCGTAAGTAGCACTAAAACACGCTTCCCTTCTAAGGCAAAGTTTTCTGCCACCGCAAGGCTGATATCAGCAACCAAAAGGCATTCTACTGTCGGGTCTGAAGCAGTATGTATGAACATTATCGAGCGAGAAAGCGCACCCGCGCTTTCTAAGGTATCCCGGAAATATAAGTAATCGTCATATTTTAACCCCATGCCTCCTAAAATAATGATATCTACTTCCGCCTGTGTGGCGATACGACCTAAGAGCTCGTTATAAGGCTCTCCGGCGATAGAAAAAATTGGAAGCTTCTGTGATACTACCAACGAATTGAAGACATCGATCATGGGGATACCGGTACGGATCATCTTATTGGGAATGATGCGCTTTACCGGATTTACCGGAGGCCCTCCGATATCTACTATGTTATCTTTAAGCTGTGGCCCGTTATCTAAAGGTATTCCGCTCCCGTTAAAAATACGGCCAAGGAGATTTTCGCCTGTAGCTACGCGCATAGGATGATTCAGAAAACGTACTTTATCTCCGGTTGAAACACCACGGCTTCCGGCAAAGACTTGCAAATATACTTTTTTATTTTCAAGGCGTATCACCTGGGCAAGAGAGACCCCCTGGCGGGTATTCACCTGAGCGATCTCCTGATTACCTACTCCTTCTGCCTCGACGGTGATCACGTCTCCTGCGATCTGTAAAATATTCGTATAAACTTTCTGCATTATTTATTCCTTTTTTTCCGTTCTATGTTTTGCCAGTAGATCATTTATTTCCTGTTGGATATTCTCAAACTCTGTGGTATCCGACGCGGATGAATTCAGCCCCTTGAAAAGCTGGCGTAGTTGCTGAAAGAAACGCAAGGCGCCTTCTTTGTCGGAAAAATTATAATCTTCCTCTAATATCCCGTAGATAAAATCAAACACAAGGATCTGCCGTTCCTTTGCGGTAGCTTCATCAACGGCGTCAAAGGCGTTTTGCTGTAGGTAGACAAAGTCAAAAAATTCACCTTTTAAATAATCTATATAATCAGCCAAAGAAGTCCCCTCTTCGCCAATGACCTTCATCATCTGCGAGACTTCATAGCTTTTACGCAGGATCTGGTGGCCGCGCGCCTTCTGTTTATCATCTATAAAACTGAGGTATTTGCTCCAGCTGATCAATGGGTCGATCGCCGGATACCTGCGCGCATCCGAGCGGCTGCGCGAAAGGCCGTGGAAAGCCCCGACTACTTTTAATGTCGCCTGCGTTACCGGTTCTTCAAAATTGCCTCCGGCAGGGCTGACTGTACCGCCGATTGTAACAGAGCCGTAACTGCCGTCAAACAAACGCACCATCCCCGCGCGTTCATAAAAAGAAGCAATGCGTGATTCAAGATACGCGGGGAACGCTTCTTCTCCGGGTATTTCCTCAAGCCTGCCTGACATCTCGCGCATAGCCTGTGCCCAGCGGGAAGTCGAATCCGCCAACAAAAGGACATTTAATCCCATCTGCCGATAATATTCTGCAATGGTCACTGCGGTATATACGCTTGATTCACGCGCGGCAACCGGCATGGAGCTTGTATTACAAATGATCACCGTGCGGTCGCTTAAAGGTTTTTGCGTGCGCGGGTCGATCAACTCAGGAAAAGTCTTTAAGGTCTCGACTACTTCTCCTGCGCGCTCACCGCATGCTGCGATGACCACAATATCCACTTCCGCATGACGGCTGGTCAGCTGCTGCAGCACGGTTTTTCCCGCGCCGAACGGTCCCGGGATACAATATGTGCCTCCCCTGGCTACAGGAAAAAGCGAATCGATCAGGCGCATCTTAGTGACCAGAGGGACTTGCGGTTTTAACTTTTCGGTATAAGCGCGGATAGGGATCTTTACCGGCCAGGACTGCGTCATAAAGACATCGGTTATCTTTCCGCTTTCATCCTTTACTTTGGCCACAGGTTGTTTTAAACCAAATTTTCCCTGCGAAACAATACTTACTATCTCGATATTGCCGGATAAAGAAAACGGGACCATTATGTAATGCTTAAACATCTTTTCCGGGACTACCCCGATTCTTTCACCCGGCCTTAGGATATCGCCGGGTTTAACTAACGGCGTAAAATCCCAAACAGAATCATCAGATAGCGCTTTAAGATAAACTCCGCGCTTCAAGAAAAAACCGCATTGTTTGGCTAATTCAGGCAGGGGATTTTGCAGTCCGTCAAAGATCTGGCCTAATAATCCCGGACCCAACTCAACCGAAAGAAGCTCTTCGCTAAACTCTACTTTGTCTCCTACCTTAATATCACGCGTGCTCTCGAATATCTGCATTTCCGCGGAATTACCCCGCACGCGGATAATCTCAGCTTTTAGGCGTTCGTCGTTATGTATAATATAAGCGACCTCATTTTGGATAACATAGTCGTCGAATGCCACCTTGACCATATTGCCGCTTAATGCCGTAACTATGCCCTTGCGCAACTTATCCATTTGATCCTTTCATCTTTTCGGAAACCCCACCTCTAGAATTTAGCGAATATTCTATTAATCCTGCGCTGTCAGCAGTACGGATATTCT
>JAFGET010000106.1 GCA_016931435.1 Candidatus Omnitrophota bacterium | reverse complement strand
GGCACGATATAATTATCCCAGCCCATCTGCACGTTTTCTTCAATAAGTTGATCTATAATGGAACGGCCTCCTGCGGAAGACCCGACAAATATGAGGATGTTCCTCTCCTGAAGTTGGCGCACTATTTCTACCGCGGTCTTGTTGTCCGGGGCTGCGCCTAATATCGCGGCAAAGCCCGGCATTCTGCCGTCTACCAGCTGGATGCCCAAAGAACGCATTATGGTATCGGTAAAGAAACCGTTACAGTCTTTCTGCGGCTCCTCTTCATATAAATAACGCATAGCGACGATTATCTCTTCGCAAAAGAGCGTAGCCATGCCCGCATTCAAAGCGTCTCCTAAATAAGGCAGCCATACCTTCTCTTCCGGGGCATCAGGCAACAAAGACTTCGCGTGCGAAAGTATGGGCGCAAGGTCCTTTAAAGCCTCAACTTTTGCCCCCAAAAGCGCATTTGCCATTGGAAGGTAAAAAGCTGTTTCGGGAAATCCGATTTTTTGATCCGGCCCCTTTTCCTTGATGGCTTTAGCCACATAATCAGAAGCCTGTTTAAAAATCTCCCGCGCTCCCCGTATGACCGCACTTGCGACTATCTTTGACATGGCATCGCTCCTAAAAAATGCATTGTTTAACTTTTATGTAACGTTTTATGTTTAATGTGTAAAGCTGGTGTTATGTTGAAATGCGTTATGTAAAAGCTTTTTATTTTTTCCATTACACATTAAGGCATTACACCCGCATTAAACATTACACTTTACAGATTAAACAAAAACTTAGAGATATATCTTCTCTTCTTCTCTTACTATATCCCGTATCTCTGGATAACCAAAATCATCGGCAAAAAATCTCTCTTTGACGGACAGGATATTTATCTTTTCGCGCATTAGCCTCAAAAATATCCCGCTGTTATGGATCTTTCCGGCTAAAATAGCTCCGATAAGGACATTATCTTTTATAACGAATTTCTTATAGACCTTTTGCCCCGGATCGCTCTTTTGTAAAACCTCGTAAGAAGGGTCATTAGCGTCTGTTTTATATACCCCTAAAGACACTACCGGCAACCCGAAGAATTCTATTGAATTCATGCCTAATGAGCCGTCGTATTTTAATCCTGCCTGGGCTATGTTTGCTCCCGCTATCCTTCCCTGCTCTACTGCTACCGGCCAAAGGGCATTCACATTGGGCTTATTCAAAGTTATATCTAAACTTTCCGTAACGTCTCCGGCGGCGTATATGTTGGGTATATTTGTAGCGAGCATATCGTTGACCAAGATACCCTGATTTAGCGCTATCCCGCTTTCTCTGACCAGATTCATATTAGCTGCTACACCCTTGGCAACGATAATCAGGCCTGACTCAAGGGCCTTGCCGGAATCAAGTTTTACCGCCCTGACATCGCCTTCTCCGATTATCTCTATAGCGTCATGGCCTTTAATCAATTCTATAGCGTTACCTGTTAACTGCTGCTCAACTAATCCGGCGGCTGCGGCATCCAGCACTTGCGATAAGACATGCTGTGATTTGATGATCACCTTTACCTCTAATCCTCTTTTCTTTAACGCATAAGCGGCTTTTAAACCGACTAATCCTCCTCCTAAAACGCAAGCTGCCTTTGCTACCGTAAGAAGGCTTTCAATTTCCCTGATGTCCTTTATGGTGCGGAAACCAAATACTCCCTTTCTTTTGACGCCTTTTATATCCGGAAACTTAGGGGACGCCCCGCTTGCGATCAGCAAGGCGTCATATTCAACCTGTTTTTTATCCGCGCAAATAATGCGGTTTTTTTTAGGATCGACCCTGGTCACCTCTTTATCCAATATCAGCTCTATATTGTTATCTTTATAGAAGCTCTGTGGCCGCAGAACGATCTTCTCTTCCTTTATGTCCTTTGCCAGATAATAGGAAATAAGGCAGCGGCAATAAGCGGTATAATCTTCCGAAGAGATCATGGTTATCGCAGCATCTTTATCCCTGCGCCTGATCTCTTCAGCCGCTGATATTCCGGCTGCTGAATTACCTATAATAACGAATTTTTTCATAACAATTGTGTTTAGCGGTTGCCGTGCCGTATTTCTCGCAGCGCCGCCATCCGCTCAAATCGACAAAAACAGAACCTTCTCCTTTATTGCTTTATTTTGCTGGAGGTATTTGTGAGCGCACATCAGGAAATTTTTGCCAAAAGTGCTCAAGGGATTACGCCGAGCGAAAGTGCTGCCTGCCCCGCAGACGCCTCCTTGGCGAAAGCGAGGCGTAAACCGTAGAGCACGGCAAAAGTTTCCAGTGCGCGAGCAAACACCGAAAGCAAAAAATTAAAGAGCAAAAGATATAACTTTGTTATTTCTTATTATCAACAACTACCTCTTCCTGCCAGATGATCGCACCCGTAGGGCAAGCCCTGACACAAGCAGGCTCATCCTTATCTTTACATTTATCGCAACGCAGCGGTATCTTGGTTTTAATATTCGGCCTTATCGCGCCATACGGACAGACCATTACACACATCCAGCATCCTACGCAGCGGCTTTCGTCATGCTCTACTATGCCTTTTTCCTTATTGTATACCAAAGCATGGGCCATACAGGCATCCACGCACTTAGGATCTTTGCAATGACGGCAGGAAACCGGATAATTTTTACCCTTTGAGTATAGGATCTTTTTTCTGGGCAAAGAAAGCTTTTCTTCTTTGATAGCAGTCAGTATGCTTTGAGTAAGAGAATGCGCCAGGGCGCAGGCGATCTCGCAGGACTTACAACCTAAGCACTTTTTTATATCGTAATATAATTGCTTCATGCCTAACTCAAAAATTAAAACGTAAAAGGAAAAAGCTCAATTCAAAACTTATAAATTTTACATTGCGCTTTTACCTTTTTACTTTTTAGTTTTGCCTTTACTAGTACATCGCAGGCTTCAGATTCAGCGCCTGTCTCTTCTTATCAATATGCGCGATCATCAACTCTGCCATCTTAAACGGGTCGTCGCAAAAATCAAACCTTGCCCCCACTACATTCTCTAACTCACCGGTCAAATAATCCGTAAGGTTTTTACTGCCTAAGGTGGCCAGAGGGCTTGCGCCAAAAATAGTATAGACTCCGGAGGCCATAAAATAAAACCCGATAGAAACAGCTTTCTCAGACATCCACTCCGGAGCGCATCCGGCGGCCGGGATGTCGGATAGATCTTCGCCCAAACCTCCCTCTGCTATCATTTGCGCGGCAGCCACAAGTATACGTGAATTATCTACACAGGAACCCAGATGCAATACCGGAGGAATACCTACGGCATCGCAAATTTCCTGCAACCCCTTGCCGGCATATTCTATGGCAGCCTCCGGGACAAGCAATCCCTGTTTGGCGCAGGCAATAGCAGAACAACCGGTCTGTAAGACCAGGACATCTTTTTTGATCAATTCTTTGACTACCGTAGTATGAAAATAGTCGTGTGTCTGCTTGGCATTATTGCAACCGACCACCCCGGCTAATCCGCGCAGGCGCCCGGATATTATCGCTTCATTTAAAGGCTTGTAGGTAGCCCGGTATCTGCCGCCTAAGATCTGAAAAACGATTTCTTTGGTAAATCCAGCCACCAGATCCATCTCATGCTTAGGTATATCTACTCTATTTTTATTTCTGTTAGAAAAATTCTCTACTCCAAACCTGATGATCTCTTTGGCTATTTCATAAGCCTTTTCAGGTTGAAATTCAATATGGACGACCCCGGGGAATTTAGCCTTGGGGCTAGTAGTAACAAGTTTAGTATGATAGCAGCTTGCGATTTCCTTCAGTGCCGGCATAATACACTGCACATCCACCATCATTAATTCAACCGCTCCGGTAATAATCGCCAGCTCCTGCTGCAGGAAATTTCCGGCTACAGGAATCCCGTGGCGCATCAATATTTCATTAGCCGTGCAACACATCCCTACTAAATTTATCCCTTCAGCCCCCTTTGCTTTTGCCAGCTTTACTAATTCCGGATCAGCTGCTGCCTTGACCGCCATCTCCGATAATATTGGCTCATGGCCGTGCACCACAATATTTACGTAACCTTCCTTTAATACGCCTAAATTTACTTTACTGCGCACAGGCACAGGGCTGCCTAAAATAATATCCTGCACATCTGTAGCGACCATAGAGCCGCCCCATCCGTCGGAAAGCGCACAGCGCATTCCGGTATTAATCAGATTTTTATAATCATTATCCACCCCGATATGGGTACTATGCAACATTTCTACAATTTCTCTGTCTATGCCGCGAGGCGTAATACCCAATTTCTTCCAGATCTGCTGCCTCTTTTTCGGCGCTCTTTTAACAAAAGTCAAATCTCCTTCTTGCTTGCCGAATTCTTCCAGAAGTTTCTTGGAAAGTTCCTTAGTAATCTGCTCTTTGGGCTTACCGGTATCAATGCCGAACTCTTCGGCCAAGACTTTTAATTTCTCCTCATCCACAACTCCGTAATCATGCGCGTGGCCATGCGCAGTTAAAGTAATTGTATGCGCCACATCCCTTCCATGATCAGAGTGCGCGGAAGCTCCTACTGCGATCTTACGCGCTAGGTTCCTTGCGGCAATAGTGTCTGCGTTCGCTCCGCAAACACCTACCTGCGCCCCTTCTCCAAAAGGGTCGATCCTGCATGGACCCATACTGCAGACAGTGCAACAGATACCCAATTGGCCAAATCCGCACTGCGGCTCCTGCGCCTCTAACCTATCCCAAACAATCTTAATATTCTCATCTTGTGCTTTCTTTATACCTTCCTGCGTAGCTAAATCTATTGATTTTGATTTTATATCGCTCATCTTTCCTCCAATTTGCTATTCTATAAAATCCCAAATCTCAAAATCCAAATGACAAATCAATCTTTTCAATATCTAATATCAAATATTAAATTATTTGGATTTAAATAATTAATTTGGATTTTGTTATTTGACATTTGACATTGATTTTTATAATCCAGCGGCGTCTAAAACCAAGGGTACCTTCTTATCCCAGCCTATAGGCATAATATGTATGCCCTGACACATCGGTTTTAATTCCTTGATCAACCTCGCGGCGATTTCAATAGATGTAACACTCTTATCTTTGGTCTCTTCCATTTCCTTGATTAAATTATCAGGGACAGACACTCCGGCAACGTTCTTGTTCATGTAACGCGCCATCCCTGCTGATTTTAATAAAACAATACCTGCCAATATCGTGGTCTTTAAGTGTTTGGCCTTGGATAAAAAGTTCTCAAAGATCTTTATGTCATAGACAGCCTGGGTCTGAAAAAATTCAGCTCCCGCGGCGATCTTTTTTTCCATCTTCATGATCTGCGGCTCAAGCGGATCTGCTCCGGGATTTACTACCGCACCCACGCAGAATTTAGGAGCAACGCCTACTAATTTATTACCCTTCATATCCACCCCCTGCTGCAACCCGCGCACGACTTCCAAGAGTTGCACGGAATCTAAATCAAAGACCGGTTTTGCTTCAGGATGGTCTCCTAAAGTAGGGTAATCGCCGGTTAATATCAAAAGGTTTTCTATTCCCAAGGCTGCCGCGGAAATTATATCTGATTGCAAGGCGAGGCGGTTTCGGTCACGGCAGGTGACCTGGAATACCGGCTCAAATCCTTTCTGTTTTAACAGGCTACAGACAGCTAATGACCCCAAGCGCATCACCGAACTCTGCAAGTCTGTGACATTAATGGCATCAACTCGGGTACGGATAAGCTCGGCGTCCTCAAGCAGCACGCCTGTCTCAATACCTTTTGGCGGACCGATCTCAGAGGTCAATAAAAACTTTCCTGATTGTATCTTCTCTTTAAAAATCATATTAACTTTATTTTGCTGCTTGCACTAAATTACGCATGAGCATGGTCACGGTAAGAGGGCCTACGCCTCCGGGAACCGGGGTAATAAAACTTGCGCGTTTTTCTGCTTCCTCAAACTCTACATCGCCTACAATCTTATCCGCGACCCTGTTTATACCCACATCAATGACAATAGCGCCTTCCTTGATCCACTCGCCTTTGATCAAGCCGGCCTTGCCTACTGCTACAATCAAGACTTCGGCGCGCTTGACATGTTCTTCTAATTTTCCTGCCTTGGAGGTGCCAATATGACAGACGGTGGTAGTGGCGAATCTATCCAATAATAAAAGGCTTAAGGGTTTACCGACTATCTCGCTATGGCCTACCACTACTACTTCTCTGCCGTATAGGTCTACCCCGCTTGAAATCAATAATTCCATGGCTGCCGCCGCAGTGCAAGGGACTAACTTTGCCTTTCCGAAAAGGATCTTACCAATATTGGCCGGATGCATGCCCTCTATATCCTTACCGGGTGAAATATACTGACTGATCTTTTTATAATCTATTGCCGCAGGCAAAGGCATCTGTATGATTATGCCGTCTATTGCCTTATCCTGGTTTAGCTTTTGGATAAGCTCGGTCAATCCTTCTTCGGCGACATCTTTACCTAGATCGTGCAACTGATATTCTATCCCCAGCGATTCCGCGGTTTTTTTCTGCGACTTTATATAAGCTAAAGCGCCGGGGTTATCCGTAGCCTGGATGCTGGCCAATACGGGAGCGCGTTTTAATGCCAACACATCATGCTTGATCTCTTCCTTGATCTTTTCCGCCAGCGGCTTACCCTCTAATAATCTTGCCAACGCTTACCTCCGTATTTACCCTGATCTTCTTGATAGAACTTACTTTTGCTTTCAGGTCTTTTTTGACCCCCAAGGATAATTTTTTGTCCCTAAGGCATCTTAAATTTATCTCGACGTTAAAATGCGCCGCGGCGAAAGCGCTCTCTAATAAAACCGCAGCTACCGCCACATCGCTGATCAGATTGATATTGCCTATTTTGATCAGGGGAGGACATAGCTTTATTGCCTTAAAGCAAAGTTTACAAATTACGAAAGGGACGTCCATAGCCTGCCTGATATCCTTGCTGCGGTAAGCGATAACATCCAGGTCCACTAAACGCAATAACTCTTTCCTTAGGCTTTCGGATTCTTCTAATATGCCTTTGAGTTTTTTTTCATACCGGGAATATTTAGGCTTGCCTATGGTAAAATTTATCACCATGCTTATCAAAGAAACCCCTAAGGCGCCGGCTAAAGCAGCAGCTGAACCGCCTCCGGGTGCGGCAAGCTTATCCGCAAGATCATCCAGATATTTTTTAAGAGAAGCATTACGGTACATTTTTAATTCTAAATGACATTTGACATTTAATATTAAATCAAGATAATCCTACAATGTTTCCTTTTGAGTCTATATCGATACGCTCTCCCGCCGGATGAGTGGGCAGCCCCGGCATAGTCTGCATAGTCCCGCATAAAGGATAGAGGAACCCAGCGCCTACCGAGGCACGTATATCCCTGACAGGAAGCGTAAAGCCGCTTGGCCTTCCCTTTAGATTAGGGTCGTGCGATAAAGAAAGGTGCGTCTTAGCCATACATATCGGCAGTTTATCAAAACCGCGACGGGTAAATAGGCTGATTTTTTCTTCGGCTAATGCGGAATATTCCACCCCAGAGGCCCCGTATATCCTGGTAGCAATGATCTTAATCTTTTCTTTTATCGGTATATCCAGGGGGTAAAGGAATCTAAATTTTTTAGGCGACCCCGAGGCCTTGATCACTGCTTTGCCTAAAGCCAGCCCTCCTTTTGAACCCAAGCGCCAGACCTGGCTTATTTCGGCTGCTTCTGCCCCGAATTCCAGAGATTTCTTTTTTACGAATTCTATTTCCCTGTCGGTGTCAGAATCAAATTTATTTATGGCAACAACTACCGGCACGCCGAAACCCTTGACATTCTCTATGTGTTTTGCCAGATTGACTATCCCTTCTTCCAGCGCCGGGATATTTTCTTTTATCAAATTCTCATCCAATGGTTTTCCCGCCACAACTTTAAACCTTCCGCTATGCGCCTTTAGCGCCCGGATAGAACAGACTATCACCGCCACATCGGGCAAAAGGCCGCTTATCCGGCACTTGATATCGAAGAACTTCTCTGCCCCGCAATCAGCCCCGAAACCTGCCTCTGTCACTACGTAATCTGAAAGGGAAAGCGCGATCTTATCCGCTAATATAGAACTATTGCCGTGGGCGATATTGGCAAAAGGCCCGGCGTGCACAAAACACGGCGTGTGCTCTATCGTCTGGATAAGGTTAGGCCAAAGGGCGTCTTTCATCAGGGCGCTCATGCTCCCTGCGACTTTAAGGTCTTCGGCGGTTACGGATTCGCCTTTTTTATTATCTGCGATCACGATACGTCCGATACGCGCGCGTAGGTCTTTTAAATCCGTACTTAAAGCCAAGATCGCCATCAACTCTGAGGCAACAGTAATATCAAAACCGCTCTCTCGTTCTACCCCATTTCCTTTATCACCCAGGCCTACCTTGACATTCCTTAGGCACCTGTCGCTGACGTCGACTACCCTGCGCCAATATATTTTCTCCGGGTCTATATCTAAAGGGTTCTTTTTAAAAATAGAGTTATCCAAAAAAGCCGCGGCCAGATTATGCGCTAACCCCACCGCGTGCACATCACCGGTGAAATGCAGGTTGAAATCCTCCATAGGCAGCACCTGCGAATATCCGCCTCCGGCAGCTCCTCCTTTTATCCCGAATACAGGGCCTAAAGAAGGTTGCCTGATACAGGTAGAGGTGAATTTTCCCAGTTTATTCAAAGCCATTGAAAGGCCTATAGTGGTGACGGTCTTGCCTTCACCTAAAGGGGTGGGGGTGATCGCAGTAACCAATATATATTTGCCCTTTTTTCTTTTTTTAACTTCCTTGACCACGCATGGATCGACCTTGGCGATATCCTCACCGTAAAACTTCAGGAACTTACGGGGAATCTTCAGTTTTGCAGCTATTTTCTCTATAGGCGCTTTTTTTGCTTTCTGCGCTATTTTTATATCAGATAACATGACCTCTCCTTAATATATAAAATGGCTCCCTAAATCAAAGGCATCTTTAATCAATTCTATCTTGGGCTTACCTTCAGGGTAACTCAGTGCCACTACATCGAACCTTGACTTCTCGTCGAACAGTTTATTAGCTTTAAGGAATATCAGCGAACTTTTTGCGATGCGGTTTTGTTTATCCGCCGTTATTGATTCTTTGGGCGAACCGAACTTATCCGAATGCCTGGACTTTACTTCAATGAAACAAAAGGTGTCTTTATCTTTGGCGATGATATCAATTTCTCCCAGTTTAGTCCTATAGTTCTTCTGAATGATCCTGTAACCTTTTTTCTTAAGAAAACCTGCCGCTGCTTCTTCCGCCGACCTTCCTTTTAAGATACGGTTTGGCATATGAAAGTTTCCCTGTGTATAATGGACATGCCGAATTTTTCTATCGCCTGACGATGCATTCTTGTAGGGTATCCCTTGTGCCTTAAGAATCCATATTGGGGGTATAAATTATGGTATAAAGACATTATGCGGTCGCGGGTGACTTTTGCTATTATCGAGGCTGCGGCAATACTCTTGGACTTAGAGTCCCCTTTTATGATCGCCGTGAAATCCAAGCTTGTGCTTAATTTCATATTGCCGTCTACGAGGATATGGATTTTTTTTTCAGCAGGCTTTTTTATGGCTTTAAGAAGCAGCGAAACCGCTTGCTCCATAGCCATGCGCGTTGCCTCCAGGATATTAAAACGGTCGATAGCCCTTTCGTTTGTGATGCCGACGGCAAATACGGATTTTTGCGATAGTTCCGCAAGGGCCTTTTCTCTTTGTGGGGCGGAAAGTTTTTTAGAATCATCTATGCGGTTTTTGAAACGCCAGCTTTTTAAAAAAACTGCCCCCGCCACGACCGGGCCGGCTAAGGGGCCGCGGCCTGCTTCATCTACCCCTATGATTATATCGAAACCTTCTTGTCTTAGTTTTCTTTCGTAATAAAGCACCGCGATATTGCTATTCTTTTGATGAAGTCCTGGCTTCGATTTTGGTGGCGCGCTTGCCGATTTTAGAACGCAGGTAATAAAGCTTGGCTCTCTTGACTTTTCCACGGCGTACGACTTCGATGCGTTCAATGCTGGGGGTATACAAAGGAAAGACCCGCTCGATCCCTTCGCCGTAAGAAACTTTTCTTACCGTAAAAGACTCCCTTATGCCGCTTCCTGAACGGGCGATGACTACGCCCTCAAAGGAATGCAGGCGCACCTTATCTCCTTCGGGGATCTTCACCATGACCTTTACTGTATCACCGATGCCAAAAGTAGGAATTTCTTTTTTTGCGTATTCCTGCTCTACTAATTTGATCTTATCCATTTTTATTCTCCTGTTAATATCACACGGCCTTATCTAATTTTATTAAATCCGGCCTTTTTTCTTTAGTGATTTTTAAGGCCTGTTCATTTCTCCATTTTTCAATTTTTTTATGATTACCTGATAAAAGCACGGCGGGGACTTTCATATTTCTGAAATTTGCCGGCCGGGTATACTGAGGATATTCTAATAGATTACCCTCAAATGATTCAAAATTCAAGGAATTTTTATCCCCTAACACTCCCGGGATAAACCTGGAACAGGCGTCGATCAAAACCATGGCCGCCAGTTCCCCGCCGGTCAAAATATAGTCGCCCAGGGATATTTCTTCGTCTACTAACCTCTGCCTTACCCTCTCATCCACTCCTTCATAATGCCCGCAGATTAAAATAAGACGGCTGCATCTTGCCAGTTTTTTTGCTGTATTTTGGCTGAATTTTTTCCCTTGCGGGCATAATAAAATTACTTTTGCCTTTTGCCTTTTGCCTTTTGCCTTTATACGCTCAACCGCCCTGAATATCGGCTCTGCGTTCATCACCATGCCGGAACCTCCGCCAAAAGGCCGGTCATCGACCTTCCTATGCTTATCGAGGGTATAATCCCTAAGGTCATGCAGGCATATGCGTACTTTCTTTTTTTCTTGGGCGCGTTTCAATATAGATTCGTTCAAAACCGGCGCAAACATCTTGGGGAATATGGTGATTATATCTATTCTCATAATGGATTTGTGTCATGTATCAGGTATCATGTGTCAAAAAAATATTTTCCGTGACTCTTGATACCTGACACATGATACGCGTTCAGGCAGAATTATTATTATATGCTGTCAGAAATTCTTTCTTGAATTCTAAAAACCTATCCTGGGCGATAGCTTCCCTGGCATTGCGCATCAATTCCAGAAAAAAATAAATATTGTGCAGAGAAATAAGCCGCGGCGCCAAATATTCATTGGCGTTAAATAAATGACGCAGATAAGCACGGCTGTAATTTTTACAGGTATAACAATTACAATTTTTGTCTAACGGAGAAAAATCTTCGATAAACGGGGAATTCTTGATGACTAATTTACCTTCGCTGGTAAAAGCTGTGCCGTTTCTGCCGTATCGCGTAGGGACTACGCAATCAAACATATCTATGCCGCATTCTATCCCTTCCAAGATATCCTGCACAAGGCCTACTCCCATAAGATAACGGGGTTTATTAAGCGGCAGGAGGGCTGCGCAAAGTCGGATTATATTATACATTAAATCTTTGGGCTCGCCAACAGAAACCCCTCCGATTGCATAACCCGGAAAATCTATCTCGGCTAACCGTTTAGCGCACTCTTTACGCAAATGTTCATAAGTCGCGCCCTGGAGGATCCCGAAAAGGGCCTGATTATCCGAAGCTACAAAAGATTTTTTTGAACGCGCCGCCCAATCCAGCGTCCTCTCCATGGCTGCTTTTGCCTGATCCATGCCGCATGGATAATGCAGGCATTCATCTAGAGTCATAATGATATCCGCTCCTAGGTCCTGCTGTAAGCTCACTACCGCCTCGGGGGTCAAAAGATGCTTCGTGCCGTCAAGGTGTGACTGGAATTCTACGCCCTTATCGCTTACTTTACGAAAAAGCGCCAGGCTGAATATCTGATAACCGCCGCTATCGGTAAGGATGGGTTTTTCCCAGGAAATAAAATCATGTAAGCCGCCTGCTTTCTTTATTATCTCTTTGCCGGGGCGCAGAAATAAATGATAAGCGTTAGAAAGGATGATCTGGGCTCCGCAATCGCTTAATTCCTTCTGCGAAATAGTCTTTACTGTCCCCTGCGTCCCCACAGGCATAAAACAAGGGGTATCGATCTGGCCGTGCGCAAGAGAAAGCTTACCTAAGCGCGCCTTACTATTCTTGTCTTGATGTAACAGTTCAAATAACATTTCTTTCTGCTCCGTAAGTTATGCGTGATAACCTAGCTCCTCGCACAAAATAAAAAATTTTCTGTGAAAATTTTTTATTTTGGCTCGGAGTTACCGCAGAAAAGCGGTACGCCGGCCTATCCTATTAGGCCGGGTGCTGCTTCGGACTCCGTAAGTTATGGCCTCATTTAATCAACATCGCGTCGCCATAACTGTAAAACCTATATTTTAAATCAATGGCTTCCTGATAAGCCTTTTTGGCTAACTTTTCTCCGGCAAAGGCGCAGACCAGCATAAAAAGCGTAGTTTTAGGCAGGTGAAAATTAGTCACCAGGCAATCCGTAACTTTAAATTCATATCCCGGATAGATATATAAACCTGTCTTACCCTGTTTGTTCCCCGAAGCGAAACTCTCCAGGGCGCGTAAGCTGGTAGACCCGACAGCGATAATTCTTTTTTTATCAAGGCGAGCTTTTCGAACCGCATCTTGAGTCTCTTCGGGAATACTAAAATATTCAGGCTCCATAGAGTAAGAAACGACATCCTCGCATTTTACCGGCTTAAATGTCCCTAATCCTACGTGCAAGGTAAGGTAAGAAAAATTGATCCCTCGGTTTTTAAGCTGACCTATCAATTCTTCGGTAAAATGCAGCCCTGCGGTAGGAGACGCCACTGCCCCGGGGCAGCGCGCATATACCGTCTGATAATCCAGTTTATCGGAATCCAACGGCTCCCTTTTTATATAAGGAGGCAGCGGCATCAGGCCGATATTATAGATTTCGTCTACGTCTTTAGCCTGAAAATTAATTTCGTTTTTATTGACGATCTTTCCGCTTACTTTTCCGCCGTTAAAATTTATTATTTCGCCTACCTTAAGGCGCGCGGGTTTCATAAGGGCGTCGAATCTTAAGCCCTCTTTCCTTTTCAAAAGCAATACCTCCACCCTCCCGCCGGTCAATCTCCTGCCAAATAACCGGCAAGGCAAAACTTTAGTGTCATTTAAAACCAAAAGGTCGCCTTCTTTAAGGAAAAAAACAATGTCTTTAAATACACGGTGTTCTAGGGTTTCTTTTTGCCTGTCTAAAACCAAAAGGCGTGATTCATCGCGCTTTTTTAAAGGAAACTGCGCGATCGATTCTTTTGGCAGGTAATAATCGAAATCGGAAAGTTTCATTGTGATTATTGCATCTTTGAAATAACGGCCTGAGGGTAGTAATACTCCAGTATCCTTTTATGGTCGTAGCCGCGCTTAGCCATAAAATAAGCTCCCCACTGGCAAAGCCCCACTCCATGGCCCCAGCCTAAACCCTCAAAGACTGCGTCCCCATCCGCTATCTCTATGCTGAAATTTGTGCTGCGTATGACATTAGGGCCGATAATATTGCGGAAATCCTTGGCCGGAATATTTATCGTTTTATCCGCGGAGGTTATCCTTAAATTCAAAATACGCCCGGATCTGTCTTTTTCTAACGCCTCGATCTTTTGGATGTCTTTTATCTTTTGCCCGGAGGCGCTTAACTTTGAACTGATCTTATCCAATAATAAAACTTGATGCCATTTAAAATGCGGCGATTCTTTGCAGAAAAAACAAGGCACCCCCTTTAAAGGCGCGATATCGTTATCCCAAAGCAGGCTGGCATCTTCGGTGTGCCCGGCGCAAGTGGCGTGATAGTAGGCAGCGAATATCTTCCCCTTAAAAGTAAGGACTTCGCCTGCGGTCTCATTGACCGCCCGGCTTGTGCGATAACGCTCTGAAGCCTTGCCGCCGTAGACCTGGGAATAGATATCGGAAGTGACATCGTAGTCCTTGGCAGAATTTTGCTCTATCTGATAAAGAGCAAAAGTACGGCAGGCTACTGCCTGGGCTTTCAAGGCCTCCAGAGGCCAGTAATGCGAAGCCTCGTTATATAAAATACCCTTGATATAATTTTCTACTTCGATTAAATTTACCGCAGAGAGCTTTGAATTTTTCTTCTTTATAATATAAATATCGCCCCGGAATCTTCTTGCGTTTAAAAGAACGCCTTCTTCGCCGACCGGCTTGATCAGGAGTTTTTGAAACTCAAAATTCTTCCCTCCTAAAAATATGCCTTTTTTGCTTGAGGTAACCGTAGTCTTTAAGCTTTTTTGCCGTTCTAAGATATTATTACTTAGGGGGTCGATTATTTCGTAAGGGCCATTCACCCTCAAAGGAAAAGACCCTGCTTCATCCAGCACTTGGACGCGGATAAATTTAGCAGTCGGAGAATTATAATCGGCGGCTTCCTGCGCAGAAAGCCGGCCTGCTAAAACGGCAAAGAGTAGGCTAAGCGCTAAAACAATTGCTGATATAACACATTTTTTCTTAAAAGTTTTTAACCTGTTTATCAACGGCGAGGCCATAGCCAGAATACCAAAGAAACGATAAGGCTTACCAGGATCGAGGTCGCTAAAGGGAAATAGAAAGTAACGTTCTTCCTCTGGATCATAATATCTCCGGGAAGCTTACCTAAAAAAGGGACCCTATTAATAAAATTCAAAGATGCTCCCAAAACGATGAGAAGAATACCAAGGAACAACAATATTTTACCTAAAGAATTCGCTTCCATATTCTACTAAAATCTTCGGAACCTATTTTGGGTATTACGCGTGATTTCATTTTGCATCTTGTGCTTTAGATTTTGAATCTTGTTTTTCTTTTTCTCTCTCGATTTCCGAATAGATGCAGCCGCAATATTTCTGCATATAGAACCTTACTTTCCTGGCCTCATCCTGGGCCTTCCTGAAACCATCGCGAAAATCCTGGTAATAAAACCCTATGCTGCAGGCCTTAGCGATACTATCTCCTATGTCCCTGAGCAGATTATGGTCCTGGTAAGGACTGACTAATAAAGTAGTGGTAAATGCCTGGTAACCTTTTTCTTTGGCATAGTGCGCGGTCTTCTCAAGGCGCATATTCCAGCAGATCTCACACCTCTGGCCCCTGGCTTCTTTCTTATTTACCGCCTGAAAGTACTCTTCTGGTTTATACTCCGGGTAAATGACCTCCATCGCCTGTTTCGTGGCATAGTTTTCAACCGCCTGCCTCCTGTTTTGATATTCGAGGAAAGAGTGGATATTGGGATTATAAAAAAATCCGTCTATCTTAAACCCCAATTCCTGTAATTTCTCAAGCGGATAGATCAAGCAGGGAGCGCAACAGATATGTAATAATAGTCTCATTTTAGCTTACGGGAGGAGGCTCTGCCGTATCCATCGGTTTTTTTTCTTTATGTTCAAAAGCTTCTTTTGTTTTAGGGCGGTTAAAATAATAGATCACCAGAGCGTTAAAACCTACCGTAAAAAAAATCGCTAAAAACATGGCAAAAGGGAATATTTTATCGGAGGCCGATTTTGCCTTCCTTAATTTTGCCAAAGATTCCTGTTGATATTCGGGCTTGTATTGCTCCACGATCATCTCTTCCTGCATCGTAAACTGCCTGTCATAAAGCGCTTTTGCCTCTTTAGGCCTGTATTGGGCTACGGTTATGACGATATTAATCGCGGCAAGCGCGATAATCAATTTTCTCGCCCAGGGTTTCATCTTTAAAAGATAAAAACCGCCGGCTAAGGCGCATAATGACATTACAATCGCCGCAATATAACTGAAAGCCCCGAAATTACAGGCACCCGCCGAAGGCAAAGGGCACTTCGGACCGAACATCCCCATAATGCCCCGCGCTCCGGCAAAAATCGCCAGGCATCCGAATATCGTCACCCCCAAAGGCCTTTTATTATCCATAATAACCTCCCCCTAAGAACTATCAGCGAAAATTACCTACAACTACTTTTCAAACAGCTCTTTCTGTTTTTCTTTTTTGTATTTTAATCCGAAATGCTCATACGCTGATTTCGTAGCCATGCGCCCGCGCGAAGTGCGCTTTAAGTATCCGGATTTTAAAAGGTAAGGCTCGACCGCATCCACAAGAGTATCTACTTCTTCGTTTAAGCTGGCGGCTACTGCCTCAATCCCCACCGGCCCGCCTTCATATGTCTCTAAGATAAGCTTTAAGACCCGGCGGTCTATCTCGTCAAACCCCGCCTTATCCACCCCCAGGTCGTCTAATGTGTCCGAAGCGCCTTCTTGTGTGACTTTTTTTATTTTTAAAACCTGGGCGTAATCCCGCACGCGGCGAAGCAGCCTGTTTGCGATACGCGGAGTGCCGCGCGCGCGCCTGGCTATCTCCTCGGCCGCCTGCCGGTCAATATCAAGGCTTAAAACCTTTGCCGAATGCATGATGATCTTAGCCAGGTCCTCTACCGGATAAAAATCTAAATGATAAAATATCCCAAAACGGCCTCTTAAGGGAGCGGTCAATAAACCCACCCGTGTCGTCGCCCCCACCAAAGTAAACGGTTTTAAATTGAACTTGATGGTCTTTGCGTACGGCCCCTTATCGATGACAAAATCTATCTGGAAATTTTCCATTGCCGGATAGAGGAACTCTTCTACTACTTTCGATAAACGGTGGATCTCGTCGATAAAGAGGATATCCCCTTTTTCAAGATTAGTCAATATGCCGATCAAATCCCCCGCCCGCTCGATAGCCGGCCCCGAAGTCACGGTGATCTTAGAATTCATCTCATGGGCGATGATATGCGAAAGAGAGGTCTTTCCTAAACCGGGAGGCCCGGAAAAAAGAGTATGCTCGAGGGGCTCTTTCCTTTCCTTGGCGGCAGTAAGGCAAATCTTTAAATTCTCGATAAGGTCTTTCTGCCCGACAAACTCGGAAAGCTTAGAAGGCCGAAGGGAAATATTTAAAACCAAGTCTTCTTCGGTCTCCTGTTTTAAGGATTCGGGGGGCTCGGGCGCAAAGGAATCATTCTTTCCTAAAAGACTGATACGCCCATCCCCTTTAATTACTTTGCGCTTCGTTCCTTCTTTCATCAGGAATGATATTATCTTTATTACGGCTTACTTCTATATCGCCGAATACTTCTTTTTGGCGGGCGACGATCTCTTTTAACCTGATCAACTCAAGGATGGCCAAGAAAACCGCGATCAGTTCCACTTTAGTTTTAGCCTGGGCAAAAAGTTCAAAGAGGTTTACCGAAGGCTTGATCAACATCAAATGCAGGATCTGATGGACTTTATCCTCTACGGTGAATTCGTCTTTGATCACTTCATAGAAGACTTCCCGCGGGACCTCTTCCAGGGCTTTGGAAAATGCGCTGATCAGATCGAATAAACTGGCTTCAAAATATACCTGCGTTTCTTCAACCGGAAGTTCATCCAGTTCTGTTTTCGGGCGCTTAAAGACCTCGCGCTGGACGGTTTCTTTTTGCCTCAACTCCTCGGCGATCTCTTTAAATTTCTCATATTCCAGGAGCCGCTTGATCAATTCCGCCCTGGGGTCTTCTTGTTCTTCCTGCGCTTGCGACTCTTCTGCCGGGAGAAGCATCTTAGACTTTATCTGCATGAGGGTCGCAGCCATCACCAGGAATTCTCCGGCTACGCTTAAGTTCAAAAGGCGCATGAGGTCTAAATACTGCAGGTATTGTTCGGTTATTTTGGAAATAGGGATGTCATAAATATTCAAGTGGTCTTTTTTAACCAGATAAAGCAAAAGATCGAGCGGCCCTTCGAATATCTCTAATTTTATTTTATAGTTCATGCGCCAGGTTAATCAGGTCTTTGACTTCTGAAATAGTCTTATCGGCTACCGCCAGTGCGCGGCGCCTTCCTTCTTCTAATATATCGGATATTGCTTTTTTATTATTTTCGTATCCGCTTCTTTCCTTTTGTATCGGTTCTAAAAATTTTATCAAAATCTCGGCAAGCCTTTTCTTGCATTCCGTGCATCCTATCCTGGAATTGCGGCATGCCTCATCCAGATCTTTTTTCTCGGAAGGGGCAAAAACAGAATAATAATTGTTTAAATTGCACTGATCGGGGTGGCCAGGGTCAGAAAGCTTTATCCTTTTAGGGTCAGTGAACATATTCTGCACTTTCTTGCGGATGTCTTCGGGTTTTTCGGAAAGCAAGATATAATTATTATAACTTTTGCTCATCTTACGGCCGTCTAAACCAAGAAGGCGCGCAGATCTGGTCAAAAGCGCCTGCGGCTCTGGAAAGACTTCGTCCTTATAAAGGCCGTTAAAACGCCGGGTGATCTCCCGGGTCAATTCTAAATGCGGCAACTGGTCTTCTCCTACAGGCACTGTCTGGGCTTTATAAAGCAAAATATCCGCCGCCTGCAAGACCGGATAGCCTAAAAAAGCATAGGTGCTTAAGTCCCGGTTAGTCACTTCTCGTAATTGCTCCTTGTAAGTGGGGCAACGTTCAAGCCAGCCTAAAGGCGTCATCAAAGAAAGGGCCATATATAATTCTAAGTGCCCTTTAACCTGGGATTGGATAAAAATCGTGGATCTTTCGGGCGAGATCCCGCAAGAAAGCCAATCAATTACATTATCAAGTATATTTTCTTTCAGGCTCTGCGGGTTTTCGTATTCTGACATGAGGGCATGCCAGTCTGCGACCATAAAAAAACAATCGTAATCCTCTTGTAATTTTACCCAATTATCCAGGGCCCCTACTAAATGCCCCAAATGAAGCTTTCCCGTAGGACGCATGCCGCTTAATATACGCTTTTTCATACAAGAAATCAAAAAACCAAAAGTAAAAAGGTAAGAGTTTAAGGTAAAAAGTCTTTAGTTTTGAATTGTACTTTTGCCTTTTACGTTTTGCCTTTTGCTTTAATTACAGTTTTCTCGCTATTTTCTCTATATCGTACGCTTCGATGATATCGCCTTCCTTGAGGTCATCGTAACCGCCTAAAGATATGCCGCATTCAAAACCTTCGGCGACCTCACGCACATCATCTTTAAAACGCTTTAAAGAAGACAGCTTCCCCTCAAATACGGCGGCGCCGTTTCTGACTAAAGCCACTTCGGCATTACGCATGATCTTGCCTTTAGTCACGAAAGAGCCTGCGATCGTGCCATGGCGCGAAAGCCTGAATACCTTTCTTATTTCAGCCTTGCCCATAAAGACTTTCTTTAATTTCGGCTCAAGCATTCCTTCTAAAGCGGC
>JAFGET010000105.1 GCA_016931435.1 Candidatus Omnitrophota bacterium | reverse complement strand
TTTATTGTCGGATGATTATATAGAGTATAGTTATAACAACGCAAGCGCCCAGTTGTCCCGTAGCCTGGTTGACGACGGAGGCAGCGTATTGAAAAACTGGGTTTTTTATAATATTACAGAGGCTCCCTTTTATAGCGCTGTCGGCGTTCCCCTGGAAGCAGGGGATATACTTTCCAGCAAGAAGTTGGTGGTGGTGATCGCCGCAGAAAACAAAATAAGGAACAACCTTATTTTAAATTATAACCTGACTGAGGAGGTCAAGGTAAGAAATGAATAAACGCGGAGTAGCGCTGATCTTATGCCTTCTTGTGCTGGCGGTTTTATTCGTGCTTGCCAGCTCATTTTTCTTAAAAAGCGTCAATGAGAACAATTTTGTGAAAAGGTATATAAATTCTACGCGAGCTTTCTGGGTCGCGGAAGCGGGAGTAGCCGAAGCGATAAGGAGCATCCCCGCCAGCTCAACGAGCGGCAATCTAGGCAGTGATAGTTATGAAGCCTCTATCAGTTACCGCACTTCCATCAGCTCCTGTAATTATTACGATATAATCTCGACCGGTATAGTAAATTTGCCTTCGGGGGGCGATATCCGCCGCACGGTGCACGCTGTAGTAAAAACAGGCCCGATAGACCCTACTAAATTCCAGTATGGGCTTGCTGCGGCGAACGAACTATGTTTCGGGGGCGCAAGCTGCAATAAGGATGCCGAAGATTTTCTTGACCCCGATACCTGTAATGGCCATCCCTGCTGGGAAGAAGGCGATACTACTATCAACTTCAATGATCTATTCGGTTACGAACAGAGCGAGATCGAAGCCATAGCTACCCATTATACCGAGATTACTTTTCCGGGTACGGTGAGCGGGATAACCTGGGTCGATGTCAGCGACGGCTCCAGCCTTATGGCTACCAGCGATCTGGAAGGTGATGGCGTTTTGATCATCGATGGGGATGTCCATTTCGGCGGTAGTTATGAGTTCAGGGGTATCGTTTATGTTCTAGGGACGATGGATGCTCTCGGGACCTTTGATGCCTATGGAAGCGTGATCGTAGCTAGCACTGCCGGAGTAGATTCTATAAACGGGACTCCTCTTTTTCATTATGACGTTTCTGAAATAACAGACGCCTTGAGTTTATTATCTTCTAGCAATGTAGATATGGTATCATGGAGGGAGATAGCGCCGTAGAACCCCAAGGCACAGATATGCATTCTATCCTGTTGAAATTTAAAAATTTTTTTCCTAAAAACGATACATCCGCAGGTTTGGATATAGGCACGCACTCCGTAAAGGCAGTAAAGTTAAAATTTAACCAGAATGAAGCCGAACTCCAGGGATTTAATATAACTGCCGTAGGCCAAAGCCTTCCCCAGGCTTTAAAAGCCTCTGCCTCGGCGCTTTCCGTCACCAGCGCCAATATTTCCCTTTCCGGACCGTCGGTGATAATCCGTTACGCGGAATTCCCCCGGATGCAGGCGGTTGAACTGAAGCAATCTTTGAAATTCGAGGCCCCTAAGCACATTCCTTTTTCCGTAAACGAGGTAAACCTGGACGCGCATATCTTAAAGCCATCCCTGGCGGATAATAAAATGTTGGTTTTATTAGCCGCGGTAAAAAAAGATTTTATGAATCAGCGTATCAAGGCCATCCAGGACGCGGGTATCCGCGTGGCTTTTGTCGATATCGATTCTTTGGCCTTGGTCAATGCCTTTAATTATAATTACGCCAAAGAACAGGAATCTTTGAAGCACAGGGCATTGGCCTTGCTTAACATAGGAAACTCCATGACCAACCTGAACATCATCGAAGATAAGCTTCCGTATTTAAGCCGCGATATCCCTATCGGAGCGAATAATTTTAAGCAGGAAGATAAAGGTACCACCGGAGCAAGCGATGCGCTGTTTTCTAATTTAGCCGCTCAGATCAGGACATCTTTTGATTATTATGAAAGCCAGAGCGCCTCCACCTTGGCAAAGATATTTTTAAGCGGAGCGGGGAGCCTCTCGGCCGGTTTAAAAGAGGCCTTAGCCGGCATCTTAAGGATCGAAGTAGAGTATTGGGATCCTTTAAAAAAGATAAAAATCGATAAAAAAATAGAAAGCCAGGGCTTAAAAGAACGCTCGGGGCAACTAGCGGTAGCTATTGGCCTGGCGCTGCGCAGATGATCACTATAAACCTTTTACCGGAAGAGTTAAGGGTCACAAGAAAAATAAATTATAAAGACCCCCAATATATCCTGTTATTGGTCATTATCATTTTTTCTTTGCTGTTAGCCAACCACATTTTTCTTTTTGTCAGCGATATCGTAAAGACCGTAAGTTTAAATTCCTTGAACTCTAAATGGCAGAAGCTTCAGCCTAATATGAAGGAAGTAGAAGAATTCAGAGCAAAACACGATTTACTTGCTTCTTCCGATACGGTATTGATGCAACAGCTTTTGGCGGTGAAGCTGAATTGGCCGCAAAAACTAAACAGGCTGAGCTTAGACCTTCCTTCGGGAGTGTGGTTCAACGATGTCTCCTTTAGCGCAAAAACATTGTTTATCAGCTGCTCCGCGGTGTCTTTGCAAAAAGAGGAGATGGGGATGATCAATAAATTCATCGATAACCTTAAGAACGATAAAAGTTTTTTCAATGATTTCGTAAGCCTTGAGTTGGGTTCAGTCCAGAGGAGGATGATCGCCGCCTATGAAGTGGTGGATTTTTCGCTTTCCGCGGCCCTAAAATAAGCATGATCAATATTGAATTAAAAGATCTGGATAAAAATAAATTGTTTCTTTTGGGGGC
>JAFGET010000011.1 GCA_016931435.1 Candidatus Omnitrophota bacterium | reverse complement strand
TGCACTTCGTTTATTTCCGGCTCTCCCCTGGCATATATGGAAAATAGATCTTTGCCTTCTTTTTGGCCGGAGGGCTCGGGCACCATTTTAAAGAGGCCCCTGGCGCAGGCAGCGTAAAGGTTTCCGGGGCTGTCTAAAGCCAAAGAATTGACCTCGCCTGCGTAAAGCCCAAGCGACAACTCCTGCCATCGCAAACCTTCAAAACGAAAGACCCCGGATTTGGTGGCAGCGTATAAATCGCTGCTGCCGCCTGCCAAAAGAAACCTTATATCTCCTCCGATAAGCCCGTATCCGGCAAATAGATCCCAGCTTACGCCTTGATCCTGGCTTTTATACAGCCTGGCGGAAATAGCAAGATAGATATTTCCTTGCCTATCGGACTCAACGGCGCAATGCCCGGGATAATCGGAATCACTACCACCCTCATCATCCTCCGGCTCTTCTTCGCTCTGCGCATCACTACCAAGGCGGCTGAGGAAAACCCTTTTCCAGCTTAATCCTGCATCCCGGCTTATATATAGGCCCCTTGCGCAAACGACATAAATAGTTGCGGGGTCTTTTCTACCGCAGGCAATCGCTAAAATATTGCTCTTGCCTAAATCGGCCCCTCTCTTATACCAGCTTTTCCCGTTATCTTTAGAAATAAAAAGCCCGGCCCTTGTGCCTAAAAAGATCCCTGAAGGCAAAACTATCGCAGCCACGCATGCGTTTTCTAAATAGTTCTTGCCTCTAAAAATCCTCTTCCAGCTCTTTCCCCGGTCAGGGCTGTAAAAAAATCCGTTTTCAGTGGCGGCGTATAACTTATCATCATCGCCCGGATAAAAACTAAGCTGGTTTACCCGGCGGGATGAGCCGCGCGTAAATAAAACATTCCTCCAATTCGCTCCTGAGTCCCGGCTTAAAAAAACACCTTTATCCGTTGCGGTATAAATAATACGCGGGTCAACCGGATGGATAAGTACGGAATTTACGCCCGAAATACCCGCGCTCATATCCTGCCAAGAGACCTCGCCGGCAGAAACAAAGACCACAACGGCAAAAACAAACAAAACCGTTGCCGAAACTATTGCATATTTTTTCATCTCAACCACCTCCTACATCTATGGACGTAAAAGGCGGCAAAATCTAACTAAAATTTTTTGGGATTTTTCAATAAATATGACAGGATATCCACTCTTTAAGGGTCATTATGGTAGGCAGTCTTGAGATGCGCTCTACGGTAAGGCCGACCTTCGTGCCTATTACGGCGGAAACTGCTATCAAGGCTATAGTTATCGCCAGGGATATGGCAAAAAACCGGAATAATTCCTTTGTATACTCCCTCCAGAAATCCCAGGTGAACTTTATCTCTTTCGTAAACAGGTTATAAAATAAAAACACTATGTTGAACCCTAAAAACCAATTAGAAGTGACCTGCACAAAAGCAAGAAAAAGAGAAACAAAATAAGGGAACCTGGCAAAATAAATCAAAACCAGAAACCCCATCCATTCCACGGCCAGGATAAAACATAATATTACAAGTATCCTTTTATGCGTCTTTTCCATAATGAAAGCCCGGATAAAGTCCGGGGGTTTTTAAAAATCGGCCGGTTACGGGGATCGCAGAAAAAGATATATCTTTCCGGAATTAAGATACAAGGTTCCTGCGTATTTTTCGTGAATTAATATCGCGCTCTTTATCCGCCTTTCTCATGCAGATCTTTCAAAGATCGCCTTTTTATTCATCGCAAATAATAAAGACGCGCCGAAAAAACCGCTTATTATATTGGTAATAAAATCCCTTAGTTCCGCCACGCGGTAAGGCAAAAATCCCTGGAATATCTCATCTGAAGCGCTGATCAATGAAATAAAAAGTAAGGATAAGGAAACGGATTTAAGCGCGGGGTTTGTTTTTCTTGTTACTAAATCCTTTGCCGAAAGATACCCCAGGAGCCCATAATTTAAGACATGCGTCTTTTCGGAGAAATAAGGCTGCCACATGGAAAAAAGAAAAGCTAAAACGAATATGCATAACGCCAGGCAACCCCTGAATATTCCTAAGCGTATCCTAAAGGCGTAGGTCATCACGCCGGATGTTAAAAAAACAAAGGAAGCCTTGAAAGAAAAATTTACCCAAAAATCACCAAAAACCTTGAATAACCAATTTCTTACCGCCAACATAAAAGCGGCGGAAATAATAATATACAGCCCTAAACCGACGGTTAACGCGGATAATCCTTGATTTTTACTTATCCTGCCGGACACAACCTTGCCTTTTATTCCTCTTTAAGAAGCGCGTTCACCCTTTCCCTGAATTTTTTGATATCCAGGGGTTTTTCAAAAAAAGAGTCTGCTCCCAGCGCGTCCATGATCGCCCCGCCTATTTGCCCGGAAAAACCGGAAACAGCGATCACTTTGATATGGCCCTTATCCGGTTTCTTTTTAAGGTCCCAAAATACCTCGTAGCCGTCCTTATTAGGCATCTTGATATCCAAAATGATCAAATCCGGAATGAATTCTTCTATCTTTTTTTCCGCTATCAAGCCATCCTGCGCTTCTTCAATATCGTATTTGCCTTCTAATTCCAGTATATTTATTATAGTCTTGCGCACAATGTCGTCGTCATCGACTACAAGTATCTTTTTCCTGGCCATAATATTTGCCTCCGGGCTGCTTAAGATTAAGATACAACAGAATTGCTCTTTTTGCAATCACTCTCTTTGGAGCGGTTTGCTTTATTGGCGGTATCTTGAATCAGGTCATTCCCACTTAAGCCATAATATCCTAGCCAGGCCCAGAAGTTCCGGCTTCTCAAGGCGCACTCCAATCCTGATGCCTTTCTCTTCCTCTTTACCGCTGGCCCAAGCTACCTTACCCCGGGTGAAAAACGGCTCGTGCTCATCGGGAATATGCAGCCAGAAATCCAAGAGTGTTGACTGCGGAAGCATTTTTTCGCTGATTACGCCAAAACCATCTGCGCTTATATCCACGGTCAAAAGACTGCCCTTTTCAGAGGTAAAAGGATTATAAAAACTTAAAGGCAGCCTTATCTCTATTCGCTCAAAAATCCTGCGGTCTTCCATTTTTCCCTCTCGTCTTGTCTTTGACATTATTCTTCTGCTTCTTCTTCATCTTCTCTTTTTTCATACCAGGCTTCATACGCTAAATCCTCTTCTGTGTACCTGATAAAACCTAATCCCTCAACGAACCCGGAAATAAACGGCCCTGTCCTTTCCCAGGAATCGTTTGCGAAAAAGATGCCCCCTTCTCCGACAGGCTCAAGCATTGCCGCGATGATCTCATTAAGATCTCCCCTTGCATTTAAACTTTCAATACCTGCGCCTATATTTGCTGCCATGAAATCAAAAGGCCCCAATGTATCTTTAAATCTTCGGCTGAATTCCCGTAACCCGACGATGCTCCTTAAATCTACCGCGATTACGAAAAATTGCGCGTGCGGGTAATTTTGTCTTAACTTTTCTATCTGCCTGCGGATAAACTCCGCTTCCTGCGGGTCGATATTCACTATGACTACCCGGACAAAAATATGGGTAAACATTTCTAATTGTGATAATAATGAAGCTGCTTCTTCTGCCGTGCCTCCATAAAGGCAAACTTTCAGGGGGTCAGATATAGAAAAATCCCGGGACGACCATAATTGCCATCTGTGCCTGATCTGTGCTATCCTTAATCCCAGATAAGAAACGCCGGTCATCCTGCCTATCCGCATCGAATAAACACTATTATTATCCAAAGGTAAATACCACCCCCGGATTAAGCCCTCTTCTTCAAAAGAAGCTACGGCCTCTTCTATCGTCTTGGCAAAGAATATCTCCGTATCCCGCATTGCCTCATCCTCATCTTTTATACCCTTGGCAATATGGCTGATCAGTTCATGGTAGAGGATTTTAAGCTGAAGTTGTTCTAAAGCCAGGCCTTGGCGGATCAGGTCTTCTTGTGAAATATGGAAAAAATAGGGATGAAGGAAAACGGTATTCTCGGGAAGGCTGAGATCAATCATAAATCTAAGGTTTACTGCGGCAACCTTATGGCGCATCTTTTGCAGGATTTCTTTATCAGTAGTAACTACAAAGTAAACCTGGGGCGGGCCTCTGGGAGAAATACGTGCAAGCTGCCGGAGCCTATTTAACAAGGCTTCTTCTTGGCCGGCTAAAAATCCCTCTTCGCTAAGCTGTCTTAAACTATAAATACCTGCGCCTAATATTGTTTCTGCTTGTGTATGCTGGGCGGGACAAGTAAAGCTACTCGGTATAGTTAAATCGTAGTTCTGCGGCGCGGCAGGGTTGGCAGTGTCGGGTGGGGGATTGGGAAGAATTACAGGAGCCCCTCGCCTCTGCTTAGCCCCATTTAAAACTACGATACGGCGGACAATAAAACCGTTAAAGATAATTCTCAATAATAAAATAATGATGAGGCTGCTATTGCTCATCGCTATCATTCTTTTCACCAAAACAATAAGGTACTCGCTAGGCTTATCGGTAACGATATTGTCAACCCCAATATCTAAAGCGAAGCTTACCTCGGCTTGAGTATTTAAAACCCAAGCGCTTATTTGGATGTCGTGCGCATGCATTTGGCGGACAAATTCTTCTACGCTATCTCTTTCGTTTCCAAAGAACCAAAGCTTATCAATAAATAACATTTCGAATCCTATTTCTTCTCGTAAAAGCAAGGTCTCCGTCCAGTTATTTTCGGTATCTTCAGGCGAAGATTCCAAATCTGCAGACGGGGATTCTGCATTTTCGGGTAAAGATTCCGGGTTTTGCATCTTTGGATAAATAGTAAGCCCCAGGCGGATATCTTGTGAAATAGCACGCATCTGCCTTAGAAATTCCTGATTGGAATCGATTACTACCGTACGCCCTAAGAGGCCATGCGTATATAAAAGGTCAAAAAGCTCCCGCGGAGCAACATTATTTTTTACATCCAGATACAACGTACCGTGTTCGCCGGTAGCAAAAATACACAGGGCCTCTTCCAAACTGGTTGTCATGGCTCGGCTAGGATTGTGGGATACCCTTATAGGGTCACTGCCATATATATCAATCTCAAAAGAAGCTCCTTTTGCGCTAAGAGCGCGTATGTGAGAACCGCAACGGTGGGCAATAACCCTTTCTGACGGATATGTTTTATCTTCCGGGAGCCTGCTGCTG
>JAFGET010000104.1 GCA_016931435.1 Candidatus Omnitrophota bacterium | reverse complement strand
GCAGAATAGACTAATTTTAAACCCAGCTCATCGCGCTCTATGCTTTCAACCTGAAAAGGAACGATCCCTTTTCTGTGCAACTTTTTTTCAAGGGGTTCTTCATTGCTGCTTTGATCGAACCTGTCCTTGACCGATTCTAATAGCCGCGCCGCTTCTATATGATAGACCTTAAAGTTGAATTTTCCCGCGGAAACGAGCTTTAATTCTTCAAGCTTTCCCCGGATATCGCTCTCTAATGTTTTAAAACCCGTCGGCATTTTTTCCTGGGGAGTGATGTAAAGATTTACCGTAAGCGGCGCTTTCAATCCCCTGAGTATATTTTCTGATACTTTAGATACGGTATAGATCTTACCTTCAGTCAGGTCAAACCTGCCAATGCGTAAATCGTGCACTAACCAGTTAAAGGCCACCGCCGAACAAAGACAGATAAATACTGCAATAGTAAAAGTAAACTTTGCTTTTGGTTTAAGCCTCCCCTCCAAAGACAGGCCGTTTAGGATCAGAAATACGGCGCTGCCGCAAATAAAATACGCAGCGTCCTTCAGATCTAAAACCCCGCGGCTAAAACTTACCAGATGCGAAGAAGCCCCCACGTAGTTCCTTAAAAAAGTCCCTAACCCCCAGATCCATCCGTCTAAAGAATAAGCCATAAAATCAGACCCCAAAAAAAGCACGCCGAATAAACTAAGCGTCGTAAGTATAAAAGCTACTATCTGTTCCTGGGTCAAGGCAGAGATAAAAATACCTACGGACAAAAAAAACATACCGCTCAATATCAGGCCCAAATATCCAGCGATCACCGCTCCGGTGTCTGGAGAACCGCTTAAATAAAGCACGAGGGGGACCGTGAAAGTCGATGAAAGCGCAGATAAATAAAAAATAAAAGCGGCAAGAAACTTTCCTAAAACAAGCTCTTGCGCAGATATAGGTAAAGTAAGCAGCAATTCGAAAGTATGTTCTTTTTTATCTTCAGCCCATAATCGCATTGTAACAACCGGGATAAAGATCAAAAGGACCATCGGCAGGCTGTCAAAATACGCTTTCATATCGGCTTTGCCGATCAAAAAATAACGCGAGATGAAAATAACGTTATTTATGGCGATAAACACAATAAGATAGATATAAGCGATCGCGGAGTTGAAATATGAGCCTAATTCCCGCTTTGCTATAGTGATGATATTTTTCATGTTTTTTTGACGAATAAGCTCATAAAAACTTCTTCCAGGGACTGTTCTTTCAGATTAAGCTCTTTCAGATCCAGGTTTTTCTGCCTGATGATATTATTGATATAAGCCAAGGCTTCTTCATAAGAGGACACCGCGCATAAAAATCTTGTGCCCGAGGCGTCTTCTTTTATAAAGTTAAAACTTTGTAAACCCGGAATAAGTTTCAGGGCATCTTCTGCTATCTGCCTGGGCGCCCCGATGGTAATAAAAAAAAGTTTTTCTTTTAAGCCCTCCTTTTTTAAATCATCGGCCGTGCCTTCGGCTATAAGGCGGCCGCGGTCAATAATCATCAGGCGGTCTGAAATGCTGGAAGCTTCCTGGAGGATATGGGTGGAAAAAATAATCGTCTTGTTCGAAGACAGACCTTTGATAAGATTCCGGATGCTGACGATCTGCATAGGGTCAAGGCCAGCCGTCGGTTCATCGAGTATGATCACTTTCGGGTCATGCAGCAACGCCTGAGCTATCCCTACTCTTTGCCTGTAACCTAAAGATAATTCGTAAATGATATGCTTATAGACCGAACAAATACCCAACGCCTCGATCACCCACTCTTTTCTTTTTTTTAACTGCCTACCGAAAAGCCCGCGGCTCTTACCCACAAAATCGATGAATTCGTCTACGCGCATATCCATGTAAAGCGGAGGGTTTTCCGGAAGGTAGCCTATGATTTTCCTGACCGAAAGAGGATCCCCGGTAACATCAAAACCGCAGATGGTGACCTTTCCTTTAGCCGGGTAAATAAAAGTGGTCAGGATACGCATGAGAGTGGATTTACCCGCCCCGTTTGGGCCCAGCAACCCCAGGATCTCATTATCTTTTGCGCGGAATGATACGCTATCCAAAGCAAGGAATGAGCCGTAATACATACAAAGATTGTTCGCTTCTATCATCTTTTTTTAGCTTTAGCCGGTTTTTTTGATGTTTTTTTCAAGGCCTCCAGCTTAGTCAATTCATTAGCGATTATATCATTGAGCTTGTTATATTTTTGACGTAACTTGTCCATATAGGCTTTTGTCTTTTCTTCTATGGCCTGAGACGAACTTAGGCTGTTTATGTTTAAATCATTTGTCTTTTTGATTTCCAGCAGCCAACCATTTAAATAATCCACCTGCTCTGCGGTTGTTTCTTTCTTTTCTATGGAATTAAAGATGCCTAGAAGAGAAAAATAAGCGTCTATCTGGGTCATAGTCAATACACAGGCATCCCAAAGGCTGCTTAGGATGATCATATCTTTTGTATTTGTCAACACCGACTTTATTGCCTGGGCGTCCGCAAATATTTCTCTGCGCATATTTACGAAATCGGAAGTCTTAGCGTAAACATTGAAATTTAAAAAAACGGTGAATATCAATACGATAAAAACAGCTTTTCTCATGTTCCCTCCTGTATTTAGTTGTCAGTTACCTATTCTTAAAACAACCGAAATATCCCGTCAATTCTATTCGACCTCCGGATGTTAAAATTTATCGTAAAAATTGACGGCTGCCGGCTGACAACTGGATTATGGCATAAATATCTTAGCTATGGTCATGGAACAACGGGCGATACTCGATTCACGGGCCTTAGGGCCTAACTGGTACCTTTCAATGATTAGCAATTTGGAAGAATTTTCTATATTGTACATAAAATCCAGTACCTGCTCCATCTGGGCCTCGCAATTCAGATTTACTAAAAATTTCTTGTAAGGCCCCGCGGATTTTAAGCCTGTAGGCTTCATGTCGATCAGCGAAATATTCGTCTTATTCGCCAACGATTCAATCTCTTTAAGTAATAATGTCATCTCCTCGTCTTCGGATTTCATCTTCGAAAGAAAAGTAGCGTATTTGGCGCTTTCTGAAGCTATCCTGTCCTTCTGGGATAATATGAGCATATTTTTCCTGATTGCTGTCTTCCTCTCAAGTATTTCTTTGTTCAGAGAAGTGATTCTGGAAAAAACCGGGCTGATCACCAGGCGGTCTAAAAGCAGAAAAGACACCGCGCAAACCGTTATATAAAGAACGCTCTTTTCTCTTTTTGAAAGATGAGTAAAGACCGTGCGGACAGAAGAAATCTTGCCTAATAATTTATTCACTGCTCTCCCTTATTTAAAATGCAGGCGATTTCAAAATCGGTAAGCTCAATCGTCCCTACCTTCCTTTTGGTAGTATATTTTGTCTTTACGTCCTGGAAATATTTGGATTTCTTTAGGTTATCCACAAAAGAAAAAACTATAGACATTGATTCGGCGGACCCCCGGATAGAGAATTTTCCCTGTTGGTCATAACGTATATCGTTTAATTCCATTTCTAAAGGGATGATATTATAGAGCTCCGCTAATAACTCTATGGAATAACCTCGCTCTGCGAGATAGTCTTTTATCATATTTATTCTTTCGAAATCATCTTCTAAGACGCGCGCCTGATCAGCCAGGTGGCCGTATTTCTTAGTTATATTGTTCAAATAAGTGGTCTTAAAATAAATTTTACTGACCAGGATAGAAAAAATCAAGACAAAAATGGTCAATACAAGGATACCGGTCTTGATCAGCTCTTTGCCTCTTTCTTCGATTACCCTGCGTAGCTTGATTTCTTCCGGGACAAGGTCCACTTTCATATCTTCATAAACTAAAAGCGGGGCGAGTATATTGAAGAAGGAAGCTTCCTTCGGGGAAAAATCAGCTTTCAGGAACTCCTCGGAAGAAGAAAAATATTCAAGGTAAGCAGACGACTTGACGCTAAAAGGCAGGGAATCAGCTAGAGCCGCCTCTATTTCTTTAGATTCCCCCATGGCCCCGGTCAAAAAAAGCATATTAGGTATCTTTTCTATACTTTCGCTCTGGTATGCTTCCTGCGACCTTTTTATCTCTTCGATGAACCTGGCGAAAAACCTTTCTTTCTCCGAAAATAAATGGTGGCAGCCGATAGGGATCGAACGGATAAAGATGACTTTATTCTTAAAAACTATGGCGAAATCAGAAAAAAACTCGTCTATATGCACGACGCATAAGGGAAAATCAGAGTTGGGGTTTATCTTCAAGATCCTGGGAACGGTAAGAGCAAAACCTTCGGGAGAAAAAAATACTTTTTCAAGCCTTATACCTGCTTTAGTGAGGATGTCGAATTGCTTTTTTATGGCACTCCTTGTGACAATTATCAAAAGGACTTTGGTATAATCATGCTTATAAGTGCTTATATTTATATGGTCGATAATAATTTCATCTCGCGCATAAGGGGTATGCCTGCCGGCCTGAAGGCTTATGATCTCCTTTATCTCCTGCGGGTTAGTCGAAGGTATTTCTATATTTTTTGTGATCACCATATGGGCGGGTATGACGCTTACTACCGTAGGATTTTTGACTTTCAGCTTGCTGTATGAACCGGCTAAGAGCCTTACGATATCGCTATCACTTAAGCCGGATGTAGCCTGGCTTAAAAGAGTGACGATTTCAAGTTTTACGCCGCTCCTCCTTGCATAAGCAAGCTTCAGGCTATTTCCGCTTACGTCTACCCCCACGAATTCATGCCCGCCTAATCCGGAGAGGGGATTCATTTTTTTAAAAATCTTTTTAAACATTTTTTAAAAAATGCGCCAGGACAAGATCTTTCCTTTGTTATTCATTACGCAATAGGAATCCTGGTAATTTTTACGATTAAACAATCGCGCCCGGCAAGAAGCCATGAAAAAGACTGATTTTGTAACCAGTCCTTTTTGTTCTATGGCCGCCTGTATAACAGCCACATCCTGCTGGCTTAAATCATAGAACTGCTTTATGGTAGAGATAATACCGGAGGTCGATTCAAAGACAATATCATCCTCAGTCCCCTCTTCTCTATCATCTCCGCTGCGGATGGATAAAATATAATCAACTACATGGCTGGGCAGGCCCAAAGAAAGCAATGTAACTTCCGGCGCGGTATTGACATTGATCTTCCCGGATCCAAAGATAGTGATATAATCCTTGATCCTAGAAAATATTTCCGCGTTCATATCCTTGACTAAAAGTATTTCTTCAGAGAACTCAAAATCCGCGTCTTTTGCCTCGTATGGGTAAGGAAGGCCGCGATAATAAGAATCCTCGGCGCTTCCCGAAGGTACGGATAATTCGCTATCTGCGTCTCTCCAATCAACTATGCTTGCGGCTAAATTCTGTGCCCCGGTATCATCCAGGCCTAAAGCGAGCTTAAAAAAATTCCTTAATACCGTCATATCCGCCTTATTTATATTGATCTTCCTTTCCTCATCTACCAGCCCCCAACGCAACTTGCTTGTTTGCGTATATTCATCGTGGTCATTATGAAAAATATCGAATTGACCTTGCCCTACCGTTACCCCGGAATATGCTTCGGGATCGTTGTTCCATGGGTCTTTTAAGGCGCAAGCCAAGACTTCATCCCAATCCATATTTTTGATCGTTGCTACCGCTTTTTTAAGTCCGGCTTCGGATATCAGGCGCAATTTCTCTCTTTCTTCCAGTTTCTGGATAAAAAAAATCTCCTGGCGCGCCTTATAACCTAGAGTGAGCGCGAAAGAAGCCAACAGGCAAAGCGACCAAAGAGCTATCATCAAGATACTGCCTGCGTCAGTCCTAGCCGCCTGAGGGAATATTGACTGTCCTGGTAAATCTTTGTAAAACATCCCCTTCCTCCAATTCAAGTTCCAACTTTACCGCCAAGGGAAGCTTTGGAAAAGAGTAAGAATTATCCCAGATATACCTCTTTGTTCCCGTGTCAAAAAAAAAGTATTGGAACCTAAGGGATTTTATTCCTTTGATGATCTCAGGGCTCGGATCATCCTTATTTGAATAAACCTGCGTGATATCCTGCTGCTGCCTGGTTAAGGTCTCTAAAGTGTTGCTGTAAAAATATGAGACCCTCCCCGCCGTTTTCTTAGCTAACTCCTGGCTATTGACT
Source organism: Candidatus Omnitrophota bacterium (assembly GCA_016931435.1). Taxonomy (GTDB): domain Bacteria; phylum Omnitrophota; class Gorgyraeia; order Gygaellales; family Profunditerraquicolaceae; genus JAFGET01. The sequence goes on along the minus strand of JAFGET010000104.1, from coordinate 1,660 downwards.
AATGTGGCAAACTCTAAAGATCCCTCTGCTCCGGAAAAAATTATTGATTGATAAGAAAAGGCATTGCTTAAATCGACAGAGAACTTATCAAATAATATATATATATCCTGGTGAGGAAATTGCTGGTTCGCCCTTTTCCATATCTTTAAGCCGTTATTAAGGGTATTATAAATCGCCAGCGAAATCACTGATAAGATGACCGTGACGATAAGCATTTCTATAAAAGTAAACCCAAAATTCTTCTCTGGTTTACTCTTCTTCTTTAAATAAGGCATAAGAGACTCGGGAAAGTTTTAAAGCGCGCTTTGTTTTATGCTGGGAAACATCGATATTTATCTGATAAAGCCCTTCTTCCTCGCCTATGGGGCCATATGAAAGGCGCCAGCTGAATGATCCGTTTTTGTCCGCAAAATCTCCGCTGGTATCGAGGTCCGGTAATGTCCCTAGATATGTAAGCGTATTCTGCGCCTGGGATATTTTTTCGCTCATCCATGCGGAGACGGTAAAATAACTGCTGCAATAATTAAGGGCATCTAAAGAAATAAACAAAGCCTCGTATATCAAGACTATACCGAAAGACAAAACTGCAACAGTCACCATAGCTTCCAGCAAAGTAAAGCCTTTTTTGCTTTTTAAACAGGCTTGCCTATTCCCAGTTTTTGACATCATCGGCTGTGCCCTCTATGCCGTCTTTACCCAGAGAATACAGATCATAATCCGCCGGGCGGTTATCACCCGGGCTTTTATACTTATATTCCCTGCCCCAGGGGTCCAGCGGTTTTTTTTCCAGATAAGGCCCGTTCCAACTTAATGCGGAAGCGGATTTGGTAAATAATGCCGCCAGGCCCTCTTCGCTCGTTGGGAAATTTCCGTTATCTAATTCGTAAAGCTTAAGGGCAGTAGCGATATTTGAACGGATGTCGGCCTCCGCCGCGGCCATACGCGCCTGCTCACCCCTGCCGCTTAAACGAGGCATGACCATAGCGACTAATGCCCCGATAATAATGACCACCAGCATGATCTCAATAAGAGTAAACCCTTTTTTCATTTTTTCCTCCCGGGTATTGTATTATTTTTCCAGGTTAAACTGTAAAGACAGAACAAAGAAAGGTCGAAGCGCGCTACTCAAGCAGGGATTTCCTCCATTTTTTTTCCAGGGTTTCTAAATCAGGCGCTTGGTTAGGATAGGCAAACCTTAAGGCCTCGTCCATATCCTTGCCATCGCGTAATTGGCGGCAAAAATAGATGAAACTTTCTGAGCCGTATTTTTCTATTAAAAAACCGACTAAAGAAGCTGCCTGGATATAGTATGTTCGCACAAGGCTTTCTTCGCTCAAGGAAGCAGGGTCAACCGGGCCTTCTGCTCCTTGTGCCACCTTTATCCCCTCGGCTTTCTTGAGCCTGCGGGAATCTATCTGCATCATATCTTCTAAATATAAAAGCATATTATTATTATAGAGGCGCCTTACGGCAGCCTTGACTTTTTCCCTCTTCAACTCCTCTTCCCATTGCGCCACCCCTTCATCTAACCAAAGCGGGACTTCGCCTTTAAAACCAATGAAATCACGAAAAATCAGATGGGCCATTTCATGCGGCAGGAGAGATTCGGTAAAGCCTTTACTCCAGGCGTAACTGATTATATTTTTATTAGTATAATCAG
>JAFGET010000103.1 GCA_016931435.1 Candidatus Omnitrophota bacterium | reverse complement strand
GAAGGTCCTGAGTTCAAATCTCAGCCCCGCAACCATGATTAGGGACAGCAGCTATGTTTTAAAGCCAAAAAATAGCGCTGTCCCTATTATTTCATAGGCAATTTCCTTGCATTAAATTATATTTAAGATAAAATATTAACAAGGTAGGAGGTCGATAATGGAAGAAAGAAGGCGATACGATCGGAATAAAATGAACTGTAAGATTTCAATAATGTCCAATTTAAGGATCCTGGTTTATAACGCGGAGATCGAAAATATAGGCGAAGGCGGGATAAGGATCCTCTTGAAGGATAAATTAGCCGTCTCAACGGTTTTGGACCTGGAAATCTTTCCTTTGGATACCGGGGTGTCTATAAAATGTAAAGGTGAAATAATCTGGGGTAATGAAAAGAAAATTTCTGACAAAGAACACGTTTTTGACACCGGGGTTAAGTTTATGAATATAAAAGAAGCTGACAGGAAGAGGATAAAAAGCTGGGATTTATCAAAGCAGGGCAAACAGGAAAAAGACGATGAGGCCTAAAAAATTCTGGATATTTTTGGCAGCGGTTTATTTTTTTATGCTTATAGTTACATTTTCCCTCTCTGCTTATTTTAGCCGTAAAGACGATAAGCCTGCGGTGAAGCCGGTTGCAGCGCAGAATAATCTTTCCGAAGAGCGCCATAAGTCTATTCTGGAAACTCAATTATACGCCTCTTCCGAGCAGCATAATTCAACTGCGGCAAGTGATGATAGCGCTGTTGCGCCTAAGAAGGCGCAGGAAAAAGGGGCGTTAGCTTCTTACGGCATAGAAATAAACAGAAGGATGATATTCTTGGCCCTTGCTTTGTCATTATTTCTTATTTTAATATTGGCAGGAGTATATCTTCTTGCGGTGATTTTTATTTTTAAAGGAAGGCATCCAGGCTCCTTAAGAAACCAGATTTATAACTTGGTTGTCTTTTTGGGGGTGTTTGTCGCTGTTTATGCTTTGCCGGATGCCCGCGCGATTATAAAGATGAGGCTTGTAAGCGCCCTGGGTGCTTCTTTGGCATTTTGGGGGTTGTTTAGAAAGATTGATAATCTGGGTAAGAAATAATTTTCGCGCAGAGTTACTCTTCTTTTTCTTCGGAAACAAAAACACCGGGCCCATAGCCCTGGTGCACAACCTGTTTTATGTAGTGCCTTTCAATTTTTGAAAGTACCCCTTCCTTAAAATATAAATAATATCCTTCATTAGGAAAAAAGACCGGTAGGATGAATACGTTATAGGAGTTAGTTTTATTTATCTTATAGATCCATAGCTGGGATTTTGTTTTCTTCCCCTGAATTTTATCCGGCTCGCCTAATAACAGCCGCACTTGTTCCTGGTTTTGACCGTTAGTAACCGCCAGATCCCTGAGGTTATTTTTAACCGATTCTTCTAATTGTCCGTTCTGCAAAATATATGCTTCTACCTTTTCTTTCCGCGCGTCAATATTTTCCTGGAAATTATCGTTTTCCCTGAAGTCCTTTATAACCACTTCTTTTTTCTTTACAAAACCTTTCCGCACCTTTTTTTCCTCTTTAGTAAAGGCAATCAGTCTGCTATAGCTGGTTACGGATAATGTTGAACACCCGCTAAGAAAATAGATGCACAATAGGATTATTAACAGGCAAGTTTTATTTTTGGCTCTTTGATCAGGCATAAGGCAATTTTATGATATTTCAGCAAAAAAGCAATGCTTTTTTATTGCTAAGAAGCATATTTCTGTTATAATAATTATTCCGATTGTTTAGGAGGGGGGTATCAATGATCGAACGGTATAGCCTATCAGAAATGTCAAAAATCTGGCAGGATGAGTTTAAATTCAAGTCCATGCTGGATATCGAGATATTCGCCTTAGAAGCTCTCGCCAAAAAAAAGCAAGTTCCGCAGGATGCCGTAAGGCGCATTAGAAGAAAAGCCAGGTTTAATATCAGAGAGATAAAAAAAATTGAAGAAAAGACGCAACATGATGTAGTGGCTTTTATTAATAATGTGGCCCAATATGTTGGGTCTGACGCAAAGTATCTGCATATGGGCTTGACTTCATCCGATATATTGGATACTACACTGGGTATCCAATTAAAAGAAGCTTCGAATATATTGATCCGGGATCTAACCGATTTGCTTACCTCGCTTTATAAAAAAGCCAAAAAATATAAAGATATGGCTTGTATCGGCCGCACGCACGGCGTGCACGCTGAGCCGGTTACTTTCGGCTTGAAGCTTGCGCTTTGGCATGAGGAGACCAGGCGCAATATAAAGCGGATGAAAGACGCTGCTCTGGCGGTTTCGGTAGGGAAGATATCGGGCGCGGTGGGGACTTATTCTAATATCGATCCCCAAGTTGAAGCCTATATTTGTAAGAAGGCCGGGCTTAAGCCGGCTCCTATTTCTACTCAAGTGGTACAACGGGATGTATATGCACAATATATGGCCACGTTAGCTATTGTCGGCGCCAGCCTTGAAAAATTCGCTCTTGAGATCAGGCATCTGCAGCGTACGGAGGTCCTTGAGGCGGAAGAGCCGTTCGTTAAAGGGCAAAAAGGTTCTTCTGCCATGCCGCATAAGAGGAATCCGGTGATCTGTGAAAGAATATGCGGTTTAAGCCGCATATTACGCGGTAACGCCCTGGCATCCCTGGAAAACATTGCTTTATGGCATGAGCGGGATATCAGCCATTCTTCGGTTGAGAGAGTGATCATTCCTGACTCCACCCTTGTTTTAGATTATATGCTGCATAAGATGATCGAGGTCATGGAAGGAATGGCGGTTTATCCGGAGAATATGTTGGCGAACCTGGTTAAGACCAAGGGGTTGATATTTTCTCAGAGGGTGCTTTTAGCTTTGATGGATAAGGGCTTGGGGCGTTCTGAGGCTTACGATTTAGTGCAAAGATGCGCCATGAAGACCTGGAGGGGGCCTGCGGAATTCCAGGATAATCTAAGCCAAGATAAAGATGTTTCAAAATATCTTAGCCGCAAAGAATTAGATAAGATTTTTGACTTAGATTACTATTTGCGTAACGTAAATAAGATTTTTCAAAGGCTCGGTTTATAGGCTCTAAGGCAGGCCTTTTTTAAATCCTACCGTATCCCAATAATTTTATCATGTTATATAAGATCGAAATAAGAGACAAGCCCGGGGTTTTTGATGCTGTAGCAGCAGGCCTCAAAAAAGATATTTTAGACTTGGGGATCAAGGGTGTGCGTTCTTTGAGTTTTATCCAGGTTTATTTTATCGAAGGGGACTTCAGCAGCATAGAAGCAGAAAAGATATGTTCGAGCCTTCTTGCGGATCCCGTCTCCCAGGATTACTGCATAAACCCGGGGGGGATAAAATTAATTAAAGGCCGGCAATATATTGTCGAGGTAGCTTATAATTCCGGGGTGATGGATCCTGTTGAAGATTCTGCTTTGAAGGGCATCCGTGATCTAGGTATTGAACAAAGCATCAAGGTCAAGACGGCAAAAAAATATATCATTAAAGGGAATATATCTTTACAGCAATTAAAGCTTATTTGTGAAAAACTTCTTTATAATAAACTCATCCAGCATATCGTGGAATACAACGATCAGGAAAAACCTACATCGGAAATGCCGCAATACCGGTTTAATTTGACAACGGTAGATATTTTAGGTGCTTCTGACAGGCGCCTGCTTAAAATAAGCCGTGACGGCCAGTTATTCTTAACTCTGCGCGAGATGCGCCAGATCAGGAATTATTTTAAAAGGTTGAAAAGGCCGCCTACGGATTGCGAATTAGAAACCATAGCGCAGACCTGGTCTGAGCATTGCTGGCATAAGACGTTCAGGGGCAAGATTGAATACACGGAGAAAATCCTGAATCCTAAATCCAAAATTTTTAACAAATCCCGGTCTTTAAAATATAAATCCCGAACCAAGATAATCGATAATCTTTTAAGATCAACGATAATGAAGGCGACGCGGGAACTTAAAAAACCCTGGTGCGTTTCTGTATTTAAAGATAATTCCGGGGTAGTCAGGTTCGATAATAAAAATAACGTATGCTTTAAGGTAGAGACGCATAACCATCCTTCGGCTCTTGAGCCTTTTGGCGGAGCAAATACGGGTATCGGAGGCGTGATCCGCGATCCCTTAGGCACGGGAATGGGCGCAAAACCGATATTCAATACCGACGTCTTTTGTTTTGGTCCGATAAACCATCCTTTTACAAAGCTTCCAGCCGGGACATTGCATCCTAAGCGTATAATGAAAGGGGTAGTTTCGGGGGTCCGTGATTATGGCAACAAAATGGGCATTCCCACAATAAACGGGGCGGTATTGTTCCATAAGAATTTTACTGGTAATCCCCTCGTATATTGCGGCACGGCAGGTATCATGCCGAAAGATAAATCTTTTAAAAAAACAAATACGGGCGATTTGGTAGTGGTTGTAGGAGGCAGGACAGGCAGGGACGGTATACACGGGGCTACTTTTTCATCGGGCGAATTGACTCATGAGTCTGAAACTGTTTCAAGCTCGGCGGTGCAGATCGGCAACCCGATCCAGGAAAAAAAGATGCTCGATACTATTTTAGAGGCGCGCGATCTGGATTTATACAGCGCTATTACCGATTGCGGCGCAGGTGGCCTCTCAAGCGCTGTCGGCGAGATGGGGGCGGATTTAGGGGTAGAGGTCTATCTTGAAAAAGTCCCTTTAAAATACCGCGGGCTTTCTTATACCGAGATCTGGATATCCGAATCTCAGGAGAGGATGGTTTTATCTGTGCCTAAAGAAAAGATTTCGCGCCTGCTCGAAGTTTTTAAAGAAGAGGACGTGGAGGCTACTGTCATAGGAGAGTTTACGGATACAAAGAAGCTGAGGCTTTATTATAAAGATGATTTAGTCTGTGACCTGGATATGGATTTCCTGCACGAAGGTTTGCCTAAGACTGTAAAAAAAGCTATTTTTATCCAGCCAAAACATAAAGAACCCGCGTTCAGATCTCCTTTAAATCTTGGCGTAAGCCTGTTGCAACTTCTTTCGCATCACGACATATGTTCTAAAGAGTGGATAATCCGTCAATATGACCATGAGGTGCAGGGAGGTTCGAGGATAAAGCCTCTCTCGGGAGTTAATAACGATGGGCCATCCGACGCCAGCGTAGTCAATCCGGTTTTAGGCTCGAAGCGGGGTTTGGTAGTCTCCTGCGGAATAAATTTCAGGTTTGGTTTTATCGATCCTTATTGGATGGCTGCTTCCTGTATTGATGAGGCCTTGCGTCAGATAATCGCGGTAGGCGGCTCATTGAAAGAAGTAGCGATACTGGATAATTTTTGCTGGGGTAATCCCGATAAGCCTGATCGGCTGGGGTCTTTAGTACGCTGTGCTTTTGGTTGTTATGACGCAGCCAGAGCCTTCGGCGCGCCTTTTATTTCAGGGAAAGATAGCTTGTATAATGAATATACCGTCAAGGGAAAATCTATGGCGATTCCCGGCACACTTTTGATATCCGCGATATCGGTAATGGAGGATACGGGTAAGGCCGTAACCATGTATGCTAAAAATCCCGGGAATCTCATCTATATTATAGGAAATACCCGTTCGGAGCTGGGTGGTTCACATTATTACGATTTGTTGGGATTTATCGGAAATGGTGCGCCCAGGGTTTATTTTAAGGAAGCGGTATCGAGTTTTTCGGCTTTGAGTGAAGCGGCTTCCCGCGGATTGGTCTGTGCCATGCATGATTGTTCAGACGGGGGATTGGGCGTTTCTTTGGCTGAGATGGCTTTTGCAGGAGGTTTGGGCGCCGCGATTTTCCTCAAAGAAGTCCCTTATAAGAATGAAAAAGCTATGCGTGACGATATTCTTTTGTTCTCGGAATCAAATTCCAGATTTATTGTGGAGGTTGAGCCAAAGAAGCAAAAAAGATTCGAGGGTATTTTAAGGTCCGGCGGCGTGCCTTTCGGGCTTATCGGATGTTTCAGCGATAAAGAGGAATACGCGGTATACGGGTTAGACGGTAAAGTTTGTATTAAAGAAGATATCACAGTGCTAAAAGAAGCCTGGCAGAAGCCATTAAGCTTGTAGACGGAGGAAAGATGAACAAAAAAACCAAAGATCTAAAATATGATTTTGCTAAAGGAGATACCTGGAGG
>JAFGET010000102.1 GCA_016931435.1 Candidatus Omnitrophota bacterium | reverse complement strand
CTATTTACTTCGGCAACCCGGCTATCCCTTGAAGCCTCCGCGGCTGATTTTATGCTCTTGGGACCCTGTGAGCTTTGCTTAGAATTCAAGCTTTTTCGGTAAACAGTGATAAATCTCAAAGAACCGGCTCAATCTTTCTTCACATTTTAAGTATAACCTTTAATCAGGCGATTTCAAGGCGGCTTTAGGCAGAAACAGAAAGCGTTTTCAAATCAGAATATCTTTTTTTCTTTGCCTTGCATAAGCCTATTAATATTAGGACGATGGCGCAGGATGATAAAAAAAACCAGTATTATGGCGGATAAGGTCAGGGAATAAGGAGCGCTGAATAAAACCATATATACAGGCAGGCTTATCGCGGCTATTATGGATGCCAGAGAGACTATCCTAAAAAATAGAAAAAATAAAACCCAGGTCAAGACAACCAGCCCCAGCGATATTTTTAAAGCCGCCGCTTCCGCAGCCAAAGCCAATAAGACCCCGAGGGTAGTAGCGACACCTTTACCGCCCTTAAAGTTTAAAAAGACGGTCCAATTATGCCCGACGATGCAGGCGATACCCAGGATGATACCCAGCATTTCCGGCGGGATGATCAATATCTTGTCTTTTAGAAGATTACTCAGGATAAATACTGCCAAGAAACCTTTGAGTATATCTAAAGCCAAAACAGTAATGCCCGCTTTTTTCCCCAGGACCCTTAAGGCATTGGTCGCCCCGATATTACCGGAGCCGGACTTTCTTATATCTATGCCTTTAAATATTCGGCCAAAAATATAAGCGGTAGGTATAGAGCCGGTCAAATAACTAATGATTATTGCGAGCGCCAGAATTATCCAGGGCATAAAGTATACGGAACCCCTTTCTGATGTAATCCATTCCCGATATTACCGTAAAGACAACCGCCAGCCACCAAAAAAACTGCGCGACCATCCGCGGCGATTGCAATAAGACTATGATCACCGAACACATCTGAAATGTCGTAGTGAGTTTTCCCCATTTAGTCGGATGTATGTCGATATCCTGTTTCACCATATATATGACTACCGCCCCCAGCATGATTATCGCGTCTCTGCTTATGACAATAAAAAGGACCCAGATAGGGAACCTTAACGGGAATTCGCGAAGCAGGGTGAGGCAAATAAAAGCGCTTATCAGCAGTAATTTATCGCCTAAAGGATCCAAGACTAAACCGGCCTTTGAGATTTGCTTTGCCTTCCTTGCGATATATCCGTCTACGGCGTCAGAAATAACCCCCAGCATGAAAATACCCAAAGCCAAAAACCTTAAATATTCCCTCTCCGGATGATGATAATAGATCAGGCTGGCGATAAAAAAAGGAACGCTTAATATCCGGAATGTAGAGATCTTGTTTGCAAAATTCACTTTATCATCCTTATACGATGAGGGGGCCAAAAGATCACTATTGCCTTTCCTACCAGGTTTCTCTTTGGCACATACCCCCAATACCTGCTATCCTGGGAAGAGCCGGAATTATCTCCTAAAACAAAATATGACAGTTCCGGGACCGTTATCTTCTGCCCTTCCCTGGCAAATTCTCCCCGGTTATAATAGTAACGCTTACTGAATAAATCCCCTAGCAATGGGCGCTGGTCAATATAAATACTGCCGTCTTTGATCTCAACGCCTTCGCCTTCAAAAGCAATCAGCCTCTTTATGAAATTTTTGCTTAAATCAACGGGATAACGAAAAACTATCACATCCCCTCTTTTGGGCTTGCTCAATCCCGGAAGGCGCAGGTTCGTAAAAGGGACCCTGGCGCCATAGGTAAATTTACTTACTAATATCAAGTCGCCCTCTAATAGCGTAGGGCGCATTGAGCCCGTGGGGATTTTAAAAGGCTCGATAATAAAAGGGCGGATTATCCCAAAGGCGATCACTGCGGCTACGACCAAAGATTCTACCCATTCGCGCAATTCTGATTTCTTTTTTTGCTTTCTCATTTATATAACCTCTAGTAACCTCTGTAACCTCTAGTAACCTGCAATGGCTATATCTTCAATATCTCTAAAAACGCCTCCTGCGGGATCTGTACTTTTCCGAATTGCTTCAATCGCTTTTTACCTTCCTTCTGCCCTTCCCAGAGTTTACGCTTACGCGTAATATCCCCGCCATAACATTTTCCGGTGACGTGTTTTCCTAAAGGCCGGATCCTTTCTGATGCCAGTATCTGGCTGCCTACCGCCGCCTGGATAGTCACCTCAAAGACCTGCCGCGGTATCAGTTCTTTCAACCTGCCCACCAAAGCGTGCGCTTTGGACATCGCCTTTTCCTTATGCATCAAAGAAGAAAAAGCGTCGCACGGGTTATTATTTATAAGTATATCTAGTTTTACCAGTTTAACGGGAATATACCCTTTGAACTCATAATCCAAAGAGCCGTAACCCCTGGTCAATGATTTCATTTTATCATAAAAGTCTACTATTATATCGGAAAGCGGTATTTCAAAAATAAGCTTTATCCTGTCTTCCCCCAGGTATTCGCTTGATTTAAAAATCCCCCTGCGCGTTTTTGTAAATTCGCATACCACGTCGATCGTATCCATGGGGATGATCATCAAAAGGCTGACGTAGGGCTCCTCGGCCTCCTGTATATCGTTAGCTGGAGGAAGCTTCGAGGGAGTATCCGCCTCTATGATCTCACCGTCGCGTTTTCTTATCCTGTAGACAACATTAGGCACGGTAAGGATAAGGTTTAGATCATATTCCCTTTCAAGCCTCTCCTGGGCGATCTCCATATGCAGAAGCCCCAGGAACCCGCAACGGAATCCCGTGCCGAAAGACTGCGAACTCTCCGGCTCAAAGACAAAAGAGGCGTCGGATAATTTCAATTTATCCATGGCATCGCGCAATGAAGAAAAATCCCCCGGATTCACCGGATATATGCCGCAGAAAACAAGCGGTTTTAAAACACGATAACCGGCTAATGCCTCAGGGCAGGGGTTTTTTGCGTCGGTAAGGGTATCTCCTATTATGATCTCCCTGGGGTCGCGCATATTAGCCGTAAAATAACCGACCTCACCGCAGGTCAATGACTCTGCCCTGGTATATTTTAAATCCCTAAAAACGCCTAACTCTTCTATCTTGTAGGTCATGCCAGAATGCATCATCTTTATCGGAGTGCGCATATTTATTTCTCCGTCAACAACCCTGACAAATACCACTACCCCCTTAAAAGTATCGAAGCGGCAATCAAAGACCAAAGCCTTCAAGGGATGGGCGTCTTCGCCGCTTGGGGCGGGGATTACTTCTATGATCCTCTCCAATATCTGGTCAACACCGATAGCAGACTTTGCAGAAGCCATGATTATCTCTTCTTCCGCAAAACCCAGAACAGAGGTGATCTGGCGCTTTACGCGCGGGATATCAATGGCGGTCAAATCTATTTTATTTATCACCGGAATAATCTTTAAATTATTGTCTTTTGCCAGATAATAATTTGCTACTGTCTGCGCCTCTATCCCCTGGGCCGCATCGATCACCAAGACAGCCCCTTCGCATGCCGCAAGAGACTTAGAGACCTCATATGTAAAATCTACGTGCCCGGGGGTATCGATGAGGTTCAATATATAATCCTTGCCGTCCTTTGAACGATAAGACAACCGCACCATGGAAGCCTTGATGGTTATACCGCGCTCTCTTTCTAGGTCCATATCATCCAGAAGCTGGTCACGGGTATGCCTCATATCTACCGCTCCCGTCAATTCCAATATCCTGTCGGCCAAAGTGGATTTACCATGGTCGATGTGGGCGATTATTGAAAAATTACGGATCAGTTCTTTATTCATAATCGATAAATCCTAAGCACTAATTGACAACTAGCAACGGACCTCTCTTTCCAGTCGGTCAACTACTTCCTCAATAGCCATATCGGTGGTGTCAATGTAAATAGCGTCTTCTGCTTTCTTTAAGGGGGAGCACTTTCTCGTCGAATCAATATTATCGCGGTTGCTTAAGTCTTGCGCCACCTCGCCCTCAGTAACATCTTTTTTATACTGTGCCAACTCTTTATAGCGCCTCTGGGTGCGCTCCTCAAAACGCGCATCCAGAAAAAATTTCTTATCAGCCTCCGGGAAAACTACCGTTCCGATATCGCGTCCTTCAAGGACGCTATCTTTTTGCGAGCCGAGCTTTCTCTGCAAGCCCACCATCACTTCGCGCACGCCTTTTATCTTAGCCACGTCAGAGACGAACTTTGTTATACGCGGCTCTCTGATATCCAAACTTACATCCCTCTCATCCAAAAATACCGTTAAGGACCCTTCGGGCCCATCGGTTAAATCGATATTTGTTTCCTTCGCCATCTTTATCAAGGCGGCCTCATCTTCTATATTTACGCTATTCTCAATAGCCTTCAAGGTAACTGCCCTGTACATGGCGCCGGTATCTACATAAAGAAAACCCAGCCTTCGAGCAAGGCGTTTGGCGACCGTACTCTTACCCGCTCCGGCCGGGCCGTCTATAGCGATAATCATATTTTCATATTGTGCCAGGTGCCAGTTGTCATATTAAAATGACACCATGATACTTGATACCTGATACTGCTAGTCTAATCCTTCTCTCTTTGCTTTTGCTTTTGTCAAAACCTTAACCAAGATGCCTTTATTATTCTTGTCGATCAGCGAACTCATCCAGGAAAGATCTTTTCTGAACAGGCTTATTGCCTTCAGCATGTTTTTGCGGTTGCTTAAAAATATATCCGCCCAAAGCCCTGCCTCTGAAGCGGCGATGCGCGTAGTGTCTTTTAACCCGCTTGAAGAAAATTTCAAAAAGCCATCCGGAATGACGTTGATCAGGCAAAAAGCGGCTAAATGCGGAAGATGACTGACATAAGAAAGCGCCTCATCGTGCGTCTTTGCGCAAACACGTAATAACTTTGCGCCGAGGCTCGTCCAAAGATCCTCGATCTTTCTCTGTATTTTAAGATCGGTGTTTTTCGCGG
>JAFGET010000101.1 GCA_016931435.1 Candidatus Omnitrophota bacterium | reverse complement strand
GTGATTATGAACCATGTCAAAGAGGGGGTTGAGCTGGCTAGAAAATATAAGCTTAATCACCGCCTGATAGATTTTATAGAGCAGCACCACGGCACAAGCCTGGTATACTTTTTTTACCGCAGGGCCCTGGAAAACCTCGAAGAAGGAGAGGAGGTCAAGGAGGAGGGGTTTCGCTATCCCGGCCCAAAACCTAACAGCAGAGAAACGGCGATAGTGCTTTTGGCGGATTCCGTTGAGGCGGCTATACGCACCTTAAAAGAGCCGGATATCAGGCAGATAGAAGATTCAGTGCATAAGATCATCAATAATAAGTTTATCGAAGGACAGCTTGATGAATGTGACCTTACCCTGAAGGACCTAGAGAAGATCTCTAAGGTCTTTATCCATATACTAAACGGTATTTACCACACCCGCATTACATACCCTGAAAATACGCAAGGTGAAAGTAGTAATCCAGAACTTAAGAAAGAAGATCCCTCTAAGCCGCCAAAAGATAAAAAGGGCGGTTCTTGAAGCCCTGGCGTCAGAAGGCGTTGAAAAAACCGGCCAGATAAACGTCTGTTTTTTAAGCGATAAGGCAATACGTAAATTAAACAAGAGGTTTTTTAAACTCGATACCCCTACGGACGTCATTGCTTTTGACATAAGCGCAGGAGGATTATCCAAAGAATTATCGGCAGATATCGCCATATCCGTGGATACCGCTATCTCTAACAGCCGCATTTATAAAACTTCTCTTTCTTATGAGATTTCTTTATATATTATACACGGAGTTTTACACATATTAGGATATGACGATAAGAGGGAAAAGAGCAGAAGGTTGATGCAGCGAAAAGCCGAGGATTTATTGGATAGATTAAAGGTCTAATAAAAGATATGCCGATAGACAAAGCCGAGACGATAGTTTTGAGGCGCCGGGATTTCCGGGAGACTTCCCTGATAGTAGATTTCTACAGCAGGGAACGCGGTAAATTCAGCGGTTTGCTTAAGGGGATACGGGCCGATCCTTCTAAATTCGCAAGCAACCTGGAATTATTTTCTCATAATGATATCATATTTTACCCAAAGGCGGATTCGTCGCTTTATTTAGTCTCACAGTGTGATATTAAAAATAATTTTCCATCTATCAGGCAGGATCTATCAAGGGTAGGCATGGCCAGTTTTATGGTAGAGCTTTTAGATGAAATAGTGCCTCAGGAGGATAAAAACGAAGAGATATTCCGGCTGCTTTTAGAAAGCCTTGCTGAGTTAGAACATACTCTAAGCCCCGGGAAAATCGCAATGATCTTTAAAATCAAGATCCTGGCGCTTTCGGGGTTTAAGCCGCATTTTGATTCATGCCTTTCCTGCGCGGGCAGGATAATGGATAATGCTAAGTTCAGCTTAAGCCTGGGAGGATTGCTTTGCCCCGGGTGTTTCGCTAAAGACCCGAAGGCGCGTTCGATATTCAAAGGGACAGTCGCCTCTATTTTATATATAGAAAGGAACGAATTCAAAAATACGCTAAACCTTGGGTTAAATCCGCAGATCAAGAAAGAGCTGGATATGGTCTTAAATTCCTTTCTGAATTTTCACCTGGAAAAAGAATTAAAGACCCAGAAAGTCATAAATAAGATTGCGCTGGTCAGCGCTTAAAGAGGAGTGAGTTAATGAAGGTAGTAGTAATCGGGCCGGGAGCGATCGGTTGTTTATTGGCGGCTTTTTTATCAAAATCAAAGGAAGAGATCTGGTTATTGGATAAAAATAAAGAGCGCGCTCAGATAATAGGACGCCAAGGTATCCGCGTTGAAGGTGTCGCCGGGAATTGGCAGGCTGATATCAGGATAACGGCTGATGTAAACGATATCGGCAAGGCGGATCTTGTGATCGTAACCGTAAAGTCTTATGATACTAAAGAAGCGGTGATCAAGGCCAAGGCCTTGATAGACGAGAATACTTCGGTTTTGACCCTGCAAAACGGAATAGGGAATGTCGAGATCATCAGTGAGATCATTTCCGTAGAGAAAGTGATCGGAGGGGTAACGAATCTGGGGGTCACTTTAACGGATACCGGAAGAGTCAGGTTCGCCGGGCGAGGCGAAACGGTGATCGGCAGGTTGGATTCCAGGATCACGGTAGAGATGCGTAAGATCCGTGAAATTTTTAACAAATCTGGTCTGCAAACAAGGATATCCCGGGATATAAAAGGGCTTCTTTGGTCAAAGCTTTTGATCAACGCCGGGATCAATGCTTTAGCCTCCTTGTTGCGCTTAAATAACGGCAGATTGATAGAATTTGAAGGCACGCGCAAGCTTATGCGCGAAGCCGTCACGGAAGGTATCCGCGTTGCAAAAAGAAAAAGGATAAAGTTGGTTTTCGATGACCCTTTGGCTAAGGTAGAGGCAGTATGCGAGGCAACTGCAGCTAATGTCTGCTCTATGCTTCAGGATGTCCGTAAAAATAAACGCACGGAAATAGAATTCATCAACGGCGTTATTGTGCGCCAGGGGCAGGAATTAGGCATATCTACTCCGGTCAACTCCGTGCTCTTGAACCTGATAAAGACTATTGAGGCAAGCTATAGCCTTTCGGTTAAATAGATGCGCAGGATCATTTTTTTCGCGTCGTTACCCCTTGTTTTATTCGCCTTATATTTTTCCTTAAAAGACCATCCTTGCCATTTAAAAACAAAACATAACGCGGCGCAAATACAGCTTTCTAACAACGCCTCCTTAGAGGAGGGGATGCGTTTATTAAGAAGCCGTTATGACGACGCGGCCCTTTTAAT
>JAFGET010000100.1 GCA_016931435.1 Candidatus Omnitrophota bacterium | reverse complement strand
CTCGCATATTTACGCTAATTTTTTGAATAAACCGGGTATTTCGTTGCCGTCGATAGCTTTGGTAGTATCGGGTGGCCATACGAGTTTGTTCTATGTCAAAGATCCCGGTCAGGTCAAGACCCTGGGGGCGACTTTAGATGACGCCTGCGGAGAGTCTTTTGATAAAGTAGCGAAGATCTTAGGCCTAGGTTATCCCGGGGGGCCGCTTATCGAGCGTTTAGCTAAAAAAGGAGACCCGGGAAAAATAAAATTCAACTGTTCAGCCACAAGGCATCCGTTTGATTTCAGCTTTAGCGGCATAAAAACGGCTGTATTGTATCATGTAAGAGGATCGCCGCGCGCTTCCTCCGTTTCGCGGGTTCCTTATGCCGCAGCTTGCGATATTGCCGCTTCGTTTCAGGAATCGGTCATCGGCGCATTGGTCAAAAAATCGCTATTGGCCTGCAAGATTAAAAAAATGCCGAGGCTTATTATCGGTGGAGGCGTTGCCGCTAATAGCCGCTTAAGGGAAAGATTCTTTCATCAGGCAAAGAAAGAGGGTGTGTCTGTCTCGTTTCCGCCACTCGAGTTTTGCACGGATAATGCGGCTATGGTTGCGGGTCTCGGCTCTTGGTTATTTACAAACGGGCAGCATTCGGGGTTAGGTTTGTCTGCCGCAACATAGGCTAAAGGAAGGGGTAATATTATGGTCAGTGATTTCCACATTTTCTTACGCTTGGCTTTATCTGTGGTCTTAAGCGGGCTTATCGGGCTTGAAAGGCAGATCCACCGCAGGACAGCGGGGCTGCGTACGCATATAATGGTCAGCCTTGGCTCCTGCCTTATCATGTTGACATCCATGTATGTTTTTGATATATATAAAAATATAGTAGCTTTGGATCCGGCGCGTATCGCAGCAGGCGTGATCACCGGAATAGGTTTTTTAGGAGCCGGAGCTATTATGCGCGAAAGAGAAAGGGAAAGCGTAAAGGGGCTGACTACCGCCGCAAGCCTTTGGGTGGTAGCGGGTTTGGGGCTTGCCATAGGGTGCGGATTTTATTCCGCAGCTTTTTTTACTACCGTGCTTGCCTTGATCGTTCTTTTCTTTTTAAGATTTATCGAAACTATGATCCTGGGGAAAAAATAGGTTACGCGGAAATGGCCGATTAACGTACCCTGTGTAAGTTAGGGTAAAATTGGAGGTGTGTATGGCTTTTCAGAAGAAGAAGATGGAAGAGAAGATTCTGGATGTAGATGCCAGCATGCAAGGGACATTAAGTTTCAAGGACCCGGTAAACTTGCGTATCAACGGCAGGTTTGAAGGTAACCTGCAGACAAAGGGTAATCTGATAATCGGAGCTACGGCGGTAGTCATCGCGGATATAATCGGCGATAATGTTGTCGTCGGAGGCAGGGTAAAAGGGAAAATAACAGCTAAGGAAAGGCTGACGCTGCTTCCCCAGGCAATGATCGAAGGAGATATATTCCCTACAAAACTGAATGTGGCAGAAGGCGCTATTTTAGAAGGTAGATGCAATATGCTGCATGATTTTTTAAATGCCGAAGAACTTTCCCGTTATTTGGAAGTCGATTTGAATTCGATATTAGATTGGGCGAATTCCGGGAAGATCCCAGGGGCTAAAGAAGGAGAGGCGTGGAGGTTTGAGCGCAAGACCGTGGATTCCTGGGTAGCCTCAGGAAAGGTGGGTAAATAAAGGTGTCGGATGAAAAGCTATTGACGATCAGGGAAGTCGCTTTTATTTTAGGGATCAGCGAAAAAGAGGTTATTGAATTGGCGGAAAGCGGACTTTTGCCTGCTTATAAAGTAGGCGGTGTATATTTAAGGTTTAAACGCGAGCAGGTGGAAGAGTTTAAAAAGACATTTAAACATAAAAATGCTCCGGATGCAGGGTATCCGCTTAAGGAACAACTCTCTGATTTCTTTTACTTCAATGATTTTTATATTTATTCCGCCATTATTATCCTTTTGATATTGATTATCATCGTGCGGGGATATTAAGAAAGAGTTGATGAAAAATAACGGATTCACCGACCTTGGTTTTGCTAAGGTCGATACCGATAGGTTGAAGCGCAGGGGATTTTCCGAAGTTATTTATTGCCCCGGTAAAACAAGGGCGCAGTTAAAAAGTATCTGCGCTAAGATCATAGGCGCCGGTCAGGATTTATTGCTTACAAAATTAGAAAAAGGCGATTATATTTATTTGAAGAAATCTATCCCCCGCCTGAAATTCCATCCCGCGGCAAAAATAGGCCATTTATCAAAATCTCCCCGGGCCCGTAAAAATGGCCTTGTCCTGGTTGTTTCAGCGGGGACTTGCGATATGCCGGTTGCGGAAGAGGCAGCAGTAACTTTAGAAATAATGGGAAGCCGGGTAGAGAGGCTTTATGATGTGGGTGTCGCTGGGGTCCATCGCTTAATGAATAAAAGAGGGCTGCTAAAGCGTGCCGGCGTGGTCATCGTCGTGGCGGGAATGGAAGGGGCGTTGGCGAGCTTAGTCAGCGGATTAGTGAGCTCTCCGGTCGTGGCGGTTCCTACAAGTTGCGGTTACGGCGCAAACTTCAGCGGCCTTTCGGCATTATTGACCATGCTTAATTCTTGCTCTCCCGGAGTAGTAACGGTAAATATAGACAATGGATTCGGAGCGGGTTATTTCGCGCACCTGATCAATAAATGACGAAAGTCAGTTTAAGGCAGGCAATAGGATTCCACGGGCACCTGGGGCCATGGCTGGTCTTGGGGTTATTGATCGGAGAGTTGTCTTTAAAGAAGTTGGGAGCCAAAAAATACTTCGGCCTGAAGGTCGTCGTGCGGGGCGCTAATAAAAAACCAAGATCCTGCCTGATCGACGGTTTGCAGCTTTCAACCGGCGCCACTTACGGTAAAGCAAATATCAGAAAGGGCGAAGGTAAAACGATAATGGTAGTAGCGGAAAATAAAGAGAATAAGAAGAGAATATCCGTATGTTTAAAAAAAGGATTAACGCGCAGATTAGCGGCATTGAAGGGGCACAGCGATTCAGAGGCATTTGCCCGACAGTTGTATAAAGCTAAAGCGGAAAATATCTTTGATCTGTCAACTGAAAACTGACAACTAAAGAACAGGAGAAGAAATGGCGCTTTCAGGATTGGATATCTATAAACTTTTACCTAAGACTAATTGCCGCGAATGCGGGTTCGTCACTTGCCTTGCCTTTGCCATGCAACTGGCAAAGAAAGCGGTGGCTATTGAAAAATGCCCTTATTTAAGCGTCGAATCCAGGAGTAAGCTTGAGGCCTCTAGCCTTCCCCCTATCAAGCTGGTTACGATCGGTGACGGCGAAAAAAAATTAGAAATAGGCAATGAGAGCGTATTATTCCGACACGAGGAAAAATTCCATCGCCCTTGCGGCTTAGGCTTTATGATCGAAGATGTCCTTTCTGACAGTCAGATAAAGGAGAAGATAGCGAAGATAAGCAAGCTAAATTTTGAACGCGTCGGCCAGGCCCTGGAGGTAAACCTTGTCGCGGTTGTGCAAAAAGGCAATGATGAAAGGTTCCTGGAAGCGGTAGATCTGGTAGCCCACGAAAGCGCGCTTAACCTGGTATTGATCAGTGAAAATACGGGAGCATTAAAGAAGGCGCTTGAGAGGGTAAAAGGCAGGAAACCTCTTGTTTACCATGCCACAAAAGATAACCTGGCTGAAGTCGCAGCTTTAGCAGCCGAATACAAGGTTGCGGTTGTGGCTACCTCGCCTGATCTGGAAGGGTTGTCCGGTTTGACTCAAGAATTGGTAGCTCAAAAAACCGAAGATATCATTCTGGATACGGGAAAAAAATCCATCCAGAAAAAAATCAGCGACCTGACGCAGATCCGCAGGCTTGCCCTGAAGAAGTCTGACCGCAGCTTAGGTTACCCTGTATTGGCTATCGTCGAACAGGATGACCCTTATGAAGAAGTGATCGAAGCAGCCACTTATATTTCTAAATACGCCTCAATAATCCTGATAAAAGGCACGGAGCAATGGCAGGCTTTATCGCTTTTGACCCTGCGTCAGAATATTTATACTGATCCGCAGAAGCCTTTGCAGATAGAGCCGAAATTGTATCCTATCGGGCAGGTAACTGATAAGTCCCCCGTGTTGGTGACTACGAACTTTTCATTAAGTTATTACACGGTTTTGGGTGAGGTCGAGGCAAGCAAGGTGCCTTCGTATATATTGAGCGTGGATACTGAAGGGATGTCAGTTTTGACTGCTTGGGCCGCGGAGAAATTTACACCCGGGAAGATCGCGGATACTTTGACAAAATTTGCCGTAGGGGATACTGTCTCGCATAAACAAATGGTCATCCCTGGATATGTGGCGATGATGAGCGGAGATTTAGAGGATGAATGCGGTTGGAAGGTCGTCGTTGGCCCCAAGGAAGCCGCCGGGATCCCTTCGTTCTTGAAGAATTTATAGGTTTTATCGGAGATGGAAAAATTTAAAGTAACTTTTTTACCGGATAAGAAGACCGTGGAAGTAGAGCGCGGAAAGACTATTCTTTCGGCCGCGATTTCCGCCGGCATCCATATCAATTCAAGCTGCGGAGGTGACGGAGTCTGCGGCCGTTGTAAGGTAGTTTTAAAAAGCGGGAAGGTATTGACGCAGCCGGCAGGCAGGATCACTTTGGAGGAGAGGAAGCGCGGCGTCTATCTTGCCTGTTTGACTTCGGTGCAGAGCGACCTCAAGGTAGAGGTGCCTTCAGGATCAAGGCAGGATTTTGAGAAATTGACACCCGATGAAATAAAGTTACGGCTAAAAGGCCTTTATTCCGAAGCGGAAGAGATCGTTTCAGCCGAACCCCTCTTAAGCGGCGGGATATTTAAACATTCTCCGTTAGCCACCAAGTTGTATCTTGAACTTCCGCCGCCTGATTTAAAAGACAGGGCCAGTGATCTAGAGAGATTATACCGGCAGATAAGGCTGACCCGGGATATCCCGATCATGCAGACCGGCCTTGCCAATATCCGCCGCTTAGGCGAAATATTACGTTCTGCCGATTGGAAGGTCACGGTCACTCTGGGAAAAAGAAACGAGACTACTGAGATCGTTTTGATCGAACCTTCAGATACTGCTTCAAGAAATTACGGCCTCGCCTTTGATATTGGTACAACTACCATATCGGCACAGCTGGTGGATTTGAACAAAAAAAAGGTCTTAGGGACAAAAGCGGCTTATAACAGGCAGGCTGATTTTGGCAGCGATGTGATCACGCGGATAATCTACGCGCAACAGCCGGATGGGCTTGAAAAATTACACCATGCCGTGGTCGATTCTCTGAACGCGATGATTGAAGAATTGATAGAAGAGCATGCGCTAGACTTAAATGATCTGACTTGCGTCTTATGCGCCGGTAATACTACCATGGTGCACCTTTTATTGCGCGTTGACCCGACTTATATCAGGAGGGAGCCGTATGTGCCTACCGCGAACTTTATCCCCGCCATAAGGGCGCAAGAGGCCGGCGTCAAAATAAATCCCCGCGGTCTTCTTTCCTGCGTCCCCGGGGTGTCCAGTTATGTCGGCGGTGATGTCATCGCCGGGATTTTATCCTGCGGAATAGACGGACAGGACGATCTGTGCATATTGATAGATATCGGCACCAATGGCGAGATAGTCTTAGGCAATAAAGAATTCCTGGTTTCCTGTTCCGCTTCGGCAGGCCCGGCTTTTGAAGGCTCAGGCGTATCTTGCGGCATGCGCGCAAGTGCCGGCGCTATACAGAAGGTAGAGATATCGCCCGGAGCACTTGAGGTTGATCTTAGGACCATCGGGGATAAGAAGGCACGCGGCATATGTGGTTCGGGATATATAGATATTATTTCCGAAATGTTAAAAGCCGGCCTGCTTGAGAAAGACGGGAAGATAAAGCTTTTAAAAAATAAGCGTATCCGTCAGGGGGAGCACGGGGCGGAGTTCATCCTTGCATATAAGAAAGACTGCGATTGCGCTTCTGATATCGTGATAACTGAGCCGGATATTGAAAATTTAAAACGCTCAAAAGCTGCGATCTATTCGGCTACTTGCGTTTTGGTCAGAGAGATGGGGCTTAAATTGCCCGAGATCAAGAAATTTTTCATCGCCGGAGGCTTCGGGACTTTCTTGGATATAGAGAATTCCGTCAGGATAGGGCTGCTACCTGATCTAGAAAGAAAAAGGTTCATTTTTGTCGGTAATAGTTCTTTAGCGGGAGCGCGCCAGATATTGCTGTCATATGAGGCGATGAAGAAAGCCGATAGTTTAGCCAGGAAAACGACTTACTTTGAACTGTCGGTAGAGCCTTCTTATATGGATGAATATATGGCGGCTTTGTTTTTCCCGCATACTGATTTGTCCAAGTTTCCTAGTTTAAAGATGTAACGCCAATGAGTTACGTTATCGCAATAGCCGGCAAAGGCGGCACGGGTAAGTCTACCATAACCGCCATGCTCATAAGGTTACTTAAAGAAACGAGGGCGGGGTCAATATTAGCGGTCGATGCTGACCCTAACAGCAACCTGGCCGAACTTCTGGGCGTGAAAACAAGAGAAACGGTGGGGGAGATCTTAGACCGCGTTGCGAGTTCTTTGGATAAGGTCCCTTCCGGAATGTCCAAAGACAGGTATATAGAGTTTGAGGTAGGGACCTCTTTGGTAGAAGGCGATGGTTTTGACCTGTTGACCATGGGAAGGCCCGAAGGGCCGGGATGTTATTGTTACGTGAATAATGTTTTGCGTAATATTACCGAGAAGCTTATTGCAGGATATGATTATGTCCTGATAGATAATGAAGCCGGATTGGAGCATCTTTCCCGCCGCACTACCCGCAAAGCCGACGCGTTATTGGTAGTCTCTGATACCAGCGCCGCGGGCTTGCGCGCAGCAAAAAGAATAAATTCCCTGGTAAAAGAATTAAAGATCGATGTGAAAAAGAGGTTTTTATTGGTCAACCGCGTAGTGCATGCACCGGATGACCTGCTGCTTAAGGATACGGAGTTGGGGCATTTAGGTAATATTATCCAGGACGAGAGCATCCTTCAGATCAGTTTAAAAGGGGGTGCGGTATTTTTATTGGAAGAAAAAACAGAGAGTTTAGCAGGATTAAGGGATGTTTTAGGGAAGATATTATGAACAATGGCTTCAGGCTTTATGTATGCTTGGAGTAAATCCGGCCCGGGAACTTACGCCAGCCTCAAGAAAGACGTAAGTTGGGCCTCATTAATATGGCAAAAGAATTGATGCTTGAAAAATGGTCCGGGGTTATAAATACCGTGACCATCGGAGCGACTAAAGAGGAGGGCGGCAGCCGTTTAAGTAAAATTGAAATAGGAGGGCAGGCTACTTTGCCTTTTTTGATTGAAGAAGGAGCAGCCGGGCATAAGCCGGTTGTCGCTTTTGAGATTTCTGATAACGTACCTCAGGAGTGGCCGGAAGATATAATCCGTATCTACGGGCAGGCTATAAATGACCCTTTAGATTGGGCAGAAAAGTGCGTTTCTGATTTTAAGGCGGGACTATTATGCGTGAGATTGAATTCAGCCCATCCTGATTTCGGCAACAGGAGCCCCGAGGAAGAAGCGGAGTTCATCGCCAAGCTTCTTAAAAAGGTAGCCGTCCCGTTGATCATTTTAGGTTGCGGCGATGACGCCAAAGATAATCTTGTTTTGCCCGCCTGTTGCCAGGCAGCCAAGGGCGAAAGGTGCCTGGTAGGCAGCGCGGTCCAGGAAAATTATAAGACCTTGGTAGCCGCAGTTTCAGCTGACGGCCATAATATTATCGCGGAGTCTCCGATCGATATCAATATCGCCAAACAATTGAATATTTTGATTTCCGATATGGGGTTGCCCTTAGAGAGGATAGTGATAGACCCTACGATCGGGGCTTTAGGTTACGGGTTAGAATATGCTTATTCTATAATGGAGCGCGCGCGCTTGGCGGCTTTGGCCGGAGATAAGACCGTCGCTTCCCCTTTTATTTGCCTGGTAGGACAGGAATCATGGCGGGCAAAGGAGGCAAAAGTAAATTCGCTTTCCTGCGGGATCTCCTGGGAGGCGACGACTGCTGCCGCCCTGATCCAGTCCGGAGCGGATATCTTAGTCATGAGGCAT
>JAFGET010000099.1 GCA_016931435.1 Candidatus Omnitrophota bacterium | reverse complement strand
CCTGACTAAAGCCTCTACCGCATCCACGTCTAAATGAGTGGTAGGCTCATCCAAAAGAAGGAAATTCGGAGGATTGATCAATAATTTAGCTAAAATAAGCCGGCTTTTTTCTCCTCCGGATAAAACTTTTACTTTTTTTTCAGAGTCATCGCCCGTAAATAAAAAAGCCCCTAAGATCGTGCGGATCGTGGTTTCCGGCATATAGCCCGGGGCTGCGGAATAAGCCTCCTGCAACACCGTATTCTCCAGGCTCAGTACATCGGTACGCGTCTGCGAGAAATATCCCGCTTCGACATTATGCCCCAAGATCCTTCTTCCACTGTCGATATCTGCTACCCCCGCCAGGATCTTAAGCAGGGTGGATTTTCCGGCTCCATTCTCACCGGCTAAAACCGCCTTTTCTCCTTCGGTTACCTCAAAATCAAGCTCTTGATAGACTTTTATGTCCGCATAAGACTTTGAAACCTTCTCCAGGGCCATGACCCGATAGCCGCTGCGTCTTGCCTGAGGAAATTGAAAACTGCGGATACTCTCCTGCCTGTCCGGAGGAACAACTATTTCCGGCAACTTCTCAAGAGCAGTACGCTTGGCGCGCACGGAAGAAGCCTTATTGGGTTGGGCGTGAAAACGGTCTATAAAAATCTGCAGCTGCTGGCGCTTTTTCTCTACTTCTTTAAACTGTTTTATAAGAAAAATGCGCTTTTCTTCTTTTATCCTTTCGTAATGTTCGTAGTTTCCGCTGACCTTGGTAATTTTTCCGTTCTCAAGGACCAGGGTATAGTTCGTCACTTCCGTAAGAAAAGCCTTGTCGTGCGAGATCATGATAAAAGTCTCGCTGAAATTCTCAAGATAATCCTTAAGCCAGAGCGCTGCGTTTAGATCCAGATAATTGGTAGGCTCATCCAAAAGCAATAGATCATAATGATAAGTAAGGAGCTTGGCTAAAAGCGTACGCATCTGCCATCCGCCGCTCATCTGGCTTATCGGCCGGTCGAAATCCTTTTCCTTAAAACCTAAGCCCATGAGGATCCTCTTGGCTTTATGTTCCAGCTCGAAATATCCCAAGACCTCAAGTTCATGCAGGATATCTCCGTAACGGGCTGAAGCGGCTTCGTTTTTTTCCTCAAGCCTTTCTTTTTCTTTCTTAAGGAGGTTTATTCTTTCGTCTCCTTCGGTCAATTCCGATAAGACCGTAGACTCCGAATGGAAACTTGATTCCTGCGGAAGATATCCTATATATGTATCCTTATTCACCTGCACGCTTCCCGCCGAAGGCTCGATCTCGCCCAATAAAAGCATAAAAAGCGTGGTCTTTCCCGCGCCGTTTGGCCCGATCAGGCCGATTTTTTCCCGGCGGTTTATAGTTAAAGAGATATCTTCAAAAAGGACCTTACTTGAGTATTGTTTGGAAAGGCTGGAGATAGCGATCATTTTATCTTAAATAGGCTGGCGGGCTTCCAATGCCCTGGATAAAGTCGTGGCATCGGCATATTCTAAATTAGACCCCATAGGAATACCAATCCCCAGGCGCATTAATTTGATTCCCAAGGGCTTGATCAGTTTGGTGAGGTATAAAGCGGTGGTCTCCCCCTCCGTATCGGCGTCGGTAGCAATGATGACCTCCTGGACATTATTCTCTCTTATTCTCTCCATCAACCCGTCTATTTTTAAATCGGAAGGGCCCCTGCCCTCTAAAGGGGATATCGATCCAAGTAAAACATGGTATACCCCGTGAAAATTTCCTGCTTTTTCTACGGCGTTTACATCCGTTGGTTTTTCAACTACGCAAATAATATCTTTTTTGCGCCGCGGGTCGCTGCAGATACGGCAAAGCTCCTGCTCGCTTAAGTTATTGCAGAGGCTGCAAAAACGGACGCTCTCTTTAACCTGAGCCACTGCCTGAAGCAAACCCCTGACCTCATCGCGGGAAGCCCCTAAAATATAGTTTACTATACGTTCAGCAGAACGCCTCCCGATCCCCGGAAGCCGGACCAGCTTTTCGATCAATTTTTCGATAGATTCGGTATAGTTCACATTAACTATCCCTGATTACCCTGCCGTCAAAAGCATCCAGCACAGACTTAAGATACGTCTCATCCTCGTCTTTGTGTTTCTCTGGGACCTGGGCCGAAAGGATAAAATTGACCCTTAGATTAGTATTAAGGAATTCTGAAATAAACTTCTCGATAAGCATCTTGTTTTCCTTGCGCTCCAAAGACTCCTTGTGCAGGGAATGGTTCAGCGCAAAAGATACGGTCAGAATATTATTTTCCAGCTTCACCGGCTGGCCTTCATTCAAATAAGTAGCTACGGAAATCTTCACCCGGCTTAGATTATCAATAATGTCTTTCCATCTGCCTGTCAGGGAATCTAAAGAAACGCCGCCGCTTGTGTTTTCTTGAGGAGCAGGTTTCTTGGTATCTTCGGGTAAAACTTCCGCGGGCTTATTTTCAGGTGCCGGGGCGACGGCTTTCTGCTGTAAAAAGCCACTATTGGATTGCTGAACGCCTTTTTTATCATACGCTAATTTTACCAGGCTTATTTCTAAAGGAATGCGCATTGAATCCAGCCTTTTTGCCATCTCCTGGGTATTTACTAAGACGTTAAAAATATGAAATATCTCTTCCAGGCTGAATTTTTGCGATTGCTCGGCTAACCTTTCGCAGCTTTCCCGGGGCAGGTCTATTAAACGGGAATCCGCCTGGGCGACTTTAGCGACCATCAGATTACGGAAATGCTCTATAAGGCCCATAAGGAACACTTGAGGGTCTTTACCCTGGTTGACCAGCATATCGAATACATCCAAAGCGCCTCTGGCATCTTTTTGGATTATCTTTTCGCTTATTTCAAAAAGGGTATTTTCTTCTACCGAGCCGAGCATGGAAATGACGTCTTTAAGCGAAACCTTCTCTTTGGAAAAAGAAATTACCTGGTCTAAAATAGATTCCGCGTCTCTTAATGAACCGTCGGAAGCGTGGGCTATGGCGACCAGGACCTCCTTATCCACGCTTATATTTTCTTTGGCGGATATTTTTTCTAATTGAGAAACGGCCTCCAGCACCGAGATCCTTCTGAAATCAAGGCGTTGACAACGCGATAAGACCGTTGGGATCACTTTTTGCGGCGAGGTAGTAGCAAAAATGAATTTTACAAATTCCGGGGGCTCTTCCAGCGTTTTAAGAAGCGCGTTAAAGCCATCGGTGGTTATCTGATGCACCTCATCGATAATATAGATCTTGTATTTTCCGTGTACCGGGGCAAATTTGACATTCTCGCGCAGCGCGCGGATCTCATCAATGCCGCGATTTGAAGCGCCGTCTATCTCAATAACGTCTAAACTGCTTCCTTTGGTTATTTCCAGACAGGAAGGGCATTTCTGGCAGGGTTTTGCCGTCGGCCCGTCTTTACAATTCAAGGCCTTTGCCAGTATGCGGGCGGTAGAGGTTTTACCCACGCCGCGCGGCCCGGCAAAAAGATAAGCATGCCCCAGCCTTTTGCCTGCCAAAGCATTCTTTAATATGGCCACGATATGGTTCTGGCCGACTATTTCATCCAGATTTTGAGGCCGCCATTTGAGGGCAAAGACTGTGTAAGACATTTTTTAAATAGGGACTGACACTATTTTCTAGAGGGACTGTCCCCGGAGGGGACTGCCCCTGAATTACTCATTATCAACCTGATCTAGCACCAAAACTTCCGTTTTGGTGCCGAAACATGCACTCCGCTCGCTGCTCGGCTTGTCGCCTCGCCACGCTCGCTTGAGTGCCGATAAATTTTTCCGTCGAGGAAAAATTTATCGGAGAGGCTGGGATTTGAACCCAGGGTCCAGGTTTCCCCAGACAACTCATTAGCAGTGAGTTGCATTCAACCGCTCTGCCACCTCT
>JAFGET010000098.1 GCA_016931435.1 Candidatus Omnitrophota bacterium | reverse complement strand
GGATTTGTTTAGAATTTAGGATTTAGTGCTTAGAATTTTTCCGGTAATAGGATGAGCATACCATAAAGTTATGAAAAGAGTCATAACCTATAATTTAAGCGACGATTTCATCAAAAAGATCGCCGATTACACGGAAGATAACTTCATCCGCCCCAAAAAAGATATCAGCAGCCTGGCTTTTGTATTCGGAGGCAGGCGCCCTTCTTTATTTTTGAAACGCGAACTTTCCCGCAGGATAAAAAAGCCGTATCTGTCGCCCTCATTTTTTATCATCGACGAATTTATAGAATACGTCCTTTCTAAAAAAGAGCCGTTTAAAAGGATCTCGGATTTAGAGGCGAGCCACCTGTTATATACGCTTTCTAAAGATGTGGCGCCCGGGATACTTGCGGGGAAGGAATCTTTCGCGCAGTTTTTCCCCTGGGCCAAAGAAATACTTTCTTTTATCGAGCAGTTGGATTTCGAAGGCATCGAGTCCGTTTCCCTCAAGAACATCCAGGAAAATGCCAGTATCGGTTATGATGTCCCGCAGAACATCAATGCCCTCCTTGAAAGCATAATTTCTTTAAGGAACGCATATCATAAAGAATTGAAGAAAAGGAAGGCATATTCGCGCGGCCTGATGTATTTATCCTGCGCTCAATATGTTAAAGAGGCCCAACTTACGGAACTGCGGGAGATCTTCTTCTGCGGCTTCTTTTACCTGCACAAAACAGAGCTGGCGGTGATCAAGCAGCTTTATGATGCCAAAAAGGCCTTTCTTTTTTTTCAGGGCGATGAAAGAGAATGGCCGGTTTTAAAAAAATTGGCAGAAAGATTGGATCTTTCCATACAACCGAAAAAGACAGAACAAAAAAAATATAACCTTAACATCCGCGCCGGCTTTGACGTACATTCCCAGGCTGCCTTAGCCAGGGAAATCATAAAGAAGATAGAAGACCATGATAACACGGTAGCAGTTTTGCCTCAGGCGGTGAATGTCCTGCCTCTTTTATCGGAGATCTCATCATGCGTTTCGGATTATAATGTTTCCATGGGGTATCCTTTAAAACGCAGCTCTTTATATTCACTTTTTACGGATATATTCAAGGCGCAGAGAACGAGGAAAGCACAGGAATATTACGCCAGGGATTATTTGAAAGTTCTAGCCCATCCTTTAGTCAAAAACTTAAACCTGTTTAAGAACCACACGATCACGCGAGTCTTAGTGCATAAGATAGAGGAGGTTTTGACCGGGATAGAAGAAACGGCTTTGGCCGGAAGTTTATTCATAAATCTTTATAATATAGAACATTCTAAAGACCTTTTTGATGTCACATCCAGGGCTATGAAAGCGATGGATATAGAGGTCAGCCGCGATGAATTAAAAAGCGCCTTAAGGGCATTGCACCGGTCCTTATTTTTATCCTGGGAAAAGACCGGTAGTTTCTCCGATTTTTCAAAAAGCGGCAGGCAATTGCTGGATTTGTTAATAAAGAAGAGTTTTTTAAGCAAATATCCGATGAATCTAAAAATGGCGGAAAGGATGTTTGAGCTGGCCGAAGAACTAAACAACGCCTCTTTCGCTAAAGAGCCTTTTTTAAAAGAAGAGATCTTTAAGGTATTCGAGAATAAGCTCGGCAGCGAAATGATATCCTTCGCCGGTTCCCCCTTAAAAGGCCTGCAGGTGTTAGGTTTATTCGAGACGCGTTCTTTAAGTTTTGAGAACGTAATTTTCATGGATGTAAACGAAGCAGCTTTGCCCGCTTTAAGGATATATGAGCCGCTTATCCCGCGCGATATCATGGTAACCCTGGGATTAAACCGCCTTGAAAAAGAAGAAGAGATACAGCGCTATCAGTTTATGCGCCTGATCTCGGGAGCAAAAAACGTTTATCTTTTATACCAGGATAAGGACGATAAGGAAAAAAGCAGGTTCATCGAAGAGCTTATCTGGATGCGCCAGAAAGAAACCGGTTTACAAGAAGGGCAACGTATTGCGCGTGTAAACTTCAAGGTAAGGGTCCTGCCTAAAAAAATAAAAATTAAAAAGGACGCCTCCATGATCGCTTATTTAAAAGAAAGAGAGTATTCCGCATCCAGTATAAATACCTACTTGAACTGCCCGCTGAATTTTTATTATCAGTATGTGTTAGGATTAGAGAAAAAGGAAGATATGCTCGATGAGCCCGAAAGCAGGGAAGTAGGTACTTTTATCCATGAATTGCTTTATCAGGGATACGCCGGATTCCTCGGCCGTAAGCCTTATATTGACGATAGGTTCAGCAAATATTTCTTAGGCCTTTTTGAAGAAAAATTTAACACTGGATTTGAAAGAAAGATCAAGGCGGGAGCTTTTTTGACCAAAGAGATCATGCTTTTTAGGCTGAAGATGTTTTTAGAAAACGAAAAGAAAAGAGAAGTCAGGAAAATAGTCTGCCTTGAAAAAAAATTTACGCGTACGATTAGGCTATCCGGCATCGATTTTAAGTTTAAGGCTGTCATTGACAGGATCGATGAGCTTGATGATGGAAGCATACTGGTATTGGATTACAAGACCGGTTCAGCCGATATCCTCCCGCGTAAAGCCGAAACAGTCCTGAAGGCGGGTTTTAAAAGGCTCGCCCTTAAGAATACGGTAAGGTCTTTTCAGCTGCCGCTTTATCTTTATTTCGCGGATACTTTAGGATACAATGGTAAGGCAATTAACGCCGCGCTTTATTCCATAAAGAACCCTTCGGGTGAAGACCTGGGCCTAAGCAGATTATTTAAGGCAGGGGAAGCTTCTGAAAAAATCGAAGAAACTAAGTCGGTTTACCTGCAAGCTCTAGGGGCCCTGGTCGGGGAGATCATAGATCCGGATATAGCCTTTGTAGCCGATGAAGATAATCAGAGGCTTTGTGCTCATTGCCCGTTTTTTTATTTGTGCAGGTAGAGGTTAGCTCCTCGCATAACGTTCGAAAATTCTGTTGGAATTTCCTCACATGCGATGAGTAAATTCGGCTTAACAACTTATGTTCGCTCGTTTCCTGCCTGCCGGCAGGCAGGCACTCGCTCCATAAGTTGTTGCCTCATTTAGGAGGGTGTTATGTTAGAATTCAAAGCGATCAAGATCAACAAGCCGGAAGATGTGAATCTGATCTTAGGGCAGAGCCATTTTATCAAGACGGTAGAAGATTTATACGAAGTTTTGGTAAATGCTGTCCCGGGGATCAAATTCGGACTGGCATTTGTCGAATCTTCCGGGGCGTGTAAAGTAAGAGCAGAAGGGAATGATGCCGAGCTTAAGAATATGGCTCAGGATAATGCGCTTGAGATCGGAGCAGGCCATACATTTGCGGTTTTTTTACGCAACTCCTACCCTATAAATGTTTTGAACGCTATCAAAGCCATACCTGAAGTCTGTTGTGTTTATTGCGCTTCGGCTAATCCCGTTGAGGTTATTATTTGTCAAACAGATATGGGCAGGGGTATAATGGGCGTGATCGACGGCTCTTTGCCTAAAGGTGTTGAAAACGAAGAAGATATCGCTTGGCGCAAGGGCTTTTTACGCAAGATCGGCTATAAGCTGTAAATTTTTACTTGAAATTAAGGCCCGTTTTGTTATAATTGCTATACTTAGACAGTATGGATTCTAAAAAAATTCGCAAAAGTATTTCCCGTTTTCTTGGTTGGTTAGGCTTAAATTTCTGTTCTTTGATAATCCAGGCGATGCCGCAGAAGTGGCTTTATAACTTTGCCAAGTTGGTAGCTTTTTTAGGCTATATGCTTGCCGCAAAGCACAGAAGGATCGCCTTAGAAAGCTTAAGGATCGCCTTTGCCGGTCAAAAGTCCGAAGAAGAAATGCGCGATATCGCAAAAAATTGTTTTCTTTCCATGGCGAAGGCAGGGGCAGAACTGATGTTTTTGATGAATAAACCTGCCTTGATGAAAAGAAACATAACCATAGAAGGCGAAGAGATCTTAAGGGGGGCTTTAGCTAAAGGTAAGGGCGTAATTTTAGTCAGCGCGCATTTCGGTAATTTCCCTATCATGCTAGGAAAATTAAGCCTTGAAGGCTATAATACCGCCGCGATTTTAAGGCACATGCGGGATATGCGGGCCGAAAAGATGTTCGAGCAAAAGCGAAAACTTTTCGGCATAAAGTCCATATACACCCAGCCGCGTACGGCTTGCGTCGCTGATTCCATTAAATTTTTAAGGAATAACGGTATAATTTTTATCCCGTTGGACCAGAATTTCGGCAGCGGGGGGATCTTTGTAGATTTTTTTAATAGGAAAGCCGCTACAGCCACAGGGCCGGTAGTATTGGCTTTACGCACCAAAGCAGAAGTCCTGCCTTGTTTTATTATCAGGCAGAAGGATAATACGAATAAGATTATTTTTGAGCCGGCGGTAAAACTGGAAGAAGGCAGTGACAGCGCAGATACGCTATTGCGTAATACCCAGAAGCTAACTACGATAATAGAATCGTATATCCGCCGTTATCCGGCAGAGTGGGGTTGGATCCACCGCAGATGGAAAAGTAAGGAGGGTGATTGAGATATTGAAGTTAGCCCATTGTTTAAGCGTTCGAAAATTTCGTTAAAATTTTCTCGCAAACAATGGGTCAATTCGGCCTAATAACTTACGTAGCTGCGCTCCGTAAGTTGTGGCCTCATTGAAGGAGGTGTAGCATGGCTGATGAAGTAAAAAAGGAGGAGAAGGTGGACGCAAAGAAAGTCTTCGGCACTATCTTGAAGGTCGCCTTAGGATTAGTATTTTTGGTTTTAGGAGTCTATTTAGGAATGCGTTGGCGTTTTCACCTTTTGCACGTAATACAGGGTTGTATAGGGTTATTCCTGGTTTTGTGCGGTATAATCACGCTGGCAATAGCTAAAGAATAAATTAAGTAATAGCCTAAACTATAAAGGGTTAATGAAGTCTTAAGGTAGATGCCTTGGGGCATGCATTAACCCTTTTTAGTTTATAGCGTAAAATCGCAGGAGGCAGAATGAAGGTAAAAGAGATCATGACCAGAGAAGTTACCAGCCTTTCTCCTGAACTTACCGTGCAAGAAGCGCTGGGGTTATTAGCTAAAATGGAAATCAGCGGCCTTCCGGTTATCGATCTAAACGGTAAGTTAGTAGGCATGTTCACCGAAAAAGAAGCCTTAGAATACATCCTGCCCAGTTATATAAGCAAGGTGGGAAGATTTATCTATGAAGAGAACCCCAAGTCTATCAAGAACAAATTCAGCGAAATGAATAAGATGAAGGTCTCCGAGCTTATGCGCAAAGACGTGATCACTACCCTAGAAGAAACCACGCTTTGTGAGGTGGCCAGGATTATGCTTACTCAGCGTTCAAGAAGGCTGCCGGTATTAGATAAGACAGGCAGCGTCGTTGGGATCGTAGCAAGAAGCGATATATTGGCTGCTTTAGCTTCTGAGGCAGAAACAGCAAAATGATAAAGAAGTTTATCCTACTTATCGCAGTATCTTTAGGCCTAGGCCTTATGGCCAGGCGTATCGGCTTAAGCCCTCACCAGGCATTGGCTATAGCCATATTTTCTGCTTCGGTCCTGGGGACGTTATTTTTTTGGGATTTCCGCCTGGGTTTTGTTTTTATCGGCACATCCATCCTTTTGATCACGCGCACCATAGATTTAGAAAATGTCATAAAGTTCGCCTCTCTGGAAGTTATCCTTTTTTTAGTCGGGATGATGGTTATTGTCGGGCTCTTAAAGGAAGCGGGTTTTTTTGCCTGGATCGTGCAATTAATATTAAGGGTAAGGAATCTGACCGGCCGTAAATTCGTAATCATCATAGCTTTTGTTTCGGCCATCCTTTCTACTATGACTTCCGAAGTCGTCTCAATCATCTTTATGGTCGCCGCGGTCCTTGAGATCTCTGATTATTTCGAAGTGGATCCCGTGCCTTTTATAATCATAACCATAATGGCGACCAATATCGGAAGCGCGGCTACCGTATTAGGAAACCCCATCGGCATACTCATAGCTTCCAAGTCCGGGTTTACTTTTGAGGATTTTATAGTCAAGGCTTTTCCTTTGTCTATGATCTGCCTTGCGGTGACCGTTCTTTTACTTCTTATCTGGTATAGAAAAGCGATAAAACAAATGGACGAGCATATTAAGAAACTAGGCGCGAACGAGATGCTGGTCAAACTCATATCCGTACCTCCGGATAAGGAACTTAAAATCGCCCTTGCGGTCTTCGGGGTCACTTTATTTTTTATCTCCCTGCATCACCGCCTTGAGCTTCTCTGGGGCCTTGAGCCGAATACGATCTTATTGACTATGCCTTTGCTTTCAAGCGGAGCGGTGATGATCTGGAAGTGGAGGAGAGCAAGGGAATATATCGAAAAGGACGTAGAGTGGTGGACGCTTTTGTTTTTTATGCTGCTTTTTGCCCAGGCCGGCGCCCTTAAATTTACCGGGGCAACCGATGTCTTAGCCGGCCGCCTTTCCGGATCAGCAAATAACAGTGTTTTTGCTTTGACCGGGATCGTCCTTTGGATATCCAGTATAGGCTCAAGCCTCCTGGATAACGTGGTTTTGGTAGCTGCTTTTATCCCGGTCATCCAAAGTTTCCATAGCTTAAGTTCAAGCCTGCATCCTTTATGGTGGGCTCTTTTGTTCGGAGGCTGTTTCGGGGGGAACATCACTTTAGTAGGTTCAACCGCTAATATCGTGGCTTTAGGCATCCTTGAAAAAGAAAAGAACATCCGCATGACATTTTTTCGCTGGTTCGGGGTAGGCATTACTGTCGGCATCGTTACGACCGTAATAGTATGGATGGCGCTTTTATTTATGCCTATTTACCGCTAGCTAAAGGCTTAAAAATTGATTAAAAAACTTATTTTTTTATTGATCATTTCTACGGGTTTATTTTTTCTTTCCAGAAATACCGGATTGAATTTTCAGCAGTCATTATCTATCTCCGTGTTTTCCGCTTCTATATTAGGGACGTTATTTTTCTGGAATTTCCGTCTCACCTTTGCCTTTTTAGGGACCTCCGTCCTTCTGATTACCCAGACCATAGATATAGATAACGTAATAAAGTTTTCGTCTTTGGAAGTCATCCTGTTTTTGGTAGGGATGATGGTCTTAGTGGGATTATTAAAAGACACGGGATTTTTTGCCTGGATAGTAAGCCTGATCTTAAGGGTGAAAAACCTT
The DNA here is from genome assembly GCA_016931435.1 of Candidatus Omnitrophota bacterium. Classification (GTDB taxonomy): domain Bacteria; phylum Omnitrophota; class Gorgyraeia; order Gygaellales; family Profunditerraquicolaceae; genus JAFGET01. Next base: position 1,972 of record JAFGET010000098.1, on the reverse strand, counting down.
ACTGCCAACAGGTTCCTGGTCATCATTTCTCTTATTTCTGCGCTTTTAGCCTGTGCCATAGATGAAGTGACTTCTATTATTTTTATCGTCGCCGCTATCTTCGAGATCTGCGATTATTTTGAGATCGATGCAACGCCTTTTTTGATAATCTCGGTCTTGGCTACAAATATCGGCTCAAGCGGCACAGCTTTAGGCAACCCCATCGGAATACTTATTGCGGCAAAGTCAGGCTTGACCTTCGAGGACTTTATCTTCAAGGCTTTTCCTGTGATGTTGATCTGTTTGTTAGTGGCTATCGCAGTCTTGAGGTTTTGGTATAAGAAGACCCTTAAGGAAATGGACCGTAAAATAAAAGAGTTCGGTTATAATGAGATGCTGGTCAGCCTTATCTCCGTTCCTCCGGAAAAAGAATTAAGGATAAGCCTGGTGATTTTTGGGTTGACGTTGTTTTTTATCGCCCTCCACCATCGTTTGGAGGTATTGTTGAATCTAAAACATAATACTGTCTTGCTTACATTACCGCTTATTTCAAGCGGACTGGTCATGGCCTGGAAATGGAAGAAGGCACGCGAGTTTATCGAAAAAGACGTGGAATGGTGGACGCTTTTATTTTTCCTGCTTTTATTTTCTCAGGCAGGGACATTAAAATACACCGGAGCGACCGATATCTTCGCGCATAAGCTTTTGCTTGCGGTAAAACACAGCCAGCCGGTTTTAATCGGCGTGATCCTCTGGATCAGCGCCATCGGTTCCAGTATCCTCGATAACGTAGTTTTAGTGGCCGCCTTTATCCCCATTATCCAGAGTTTTAAGGAGCTGGGATTTAACCTGCAGCCTCTTTGGTGGGCTTTGCTATTCGGCGGATGCCTGGGGGGGAATATCACTATGGTCGGCTCAACCGCAAATATCGTGGCGCTGGGTGTCCTTGAAAAAGAAAAAAATATACATATGACTTTTTTCCGTTGGTTTTGGGTCGGTTTAAGCGTAGGATTGGTCACTACTGTTATAGCATGGCTGGCGCTTTTATTTTTGCCGATATACAATTAAGGCGGGACTAATATAAAAATTTTAAACGAAGGAGGAAAGATATGGCAGGAAAAATATTATTTATTTTAGCCTTTGTAATTTTTTTTATGACAAATACGGGAGTCTTTGCGGCTGGGCAAGGTGAAGCCTTATCTAGTTTCGCTTCCTCTCTATCGGGCGCCCAGGTAGATTGGATGTGGGGGGAGGTGGTGTCAATAGATAAGATGAAGAAGGAATTATACGTCAAATACCTTGATTACGATAAGGACCAGGAGGGGGAAGCTGTAATCGCGGTCAATGACGAGACTCTTTATGAGAATATCAAGTCTTTTGACGATATAAATACAACAGATACCGTGACTGTGGACTATGTCCTTTCTCAGGGAAAATACCTGGCTAAAGTCATCGGAGTAGAAAATCTTGAAGAAGAAGAGTCTCCTTTGAAAGAATCAAGTAGCCCCAGCGTATTCTTTAGCGATTAAAGAAAGTGCTTAACCAAAGACTTAAGCTGGTGATCTTTGATCTAGACGGGACCTTACTGGATGCTTACCCCGCCATTACTAAAAGCTTCAATTATGTGATGCGCCGGCTTAAGTATCCTTTACAAAGCCCTTCGATTATCCGCCGCGCAGTGGGCAGAGGCGATGAAGGACTGCTTAAGCCTTTTCTTAAGCCGCAGGATTTAAAGAAAGCCGTAAGTTTATACCGCGCCCACCACGCGCAGGCATTGCTCAGAGGTTCTCGCCTGTACCCTAAAGCGAAGCAGTTATTATCATATTTAAAGAATAAAGGTTATAAACTGGCCGTAGCTTCAAATCGCCCGACTAAATTCTCCCGTATTTTAATCCGGTATTTAAAATTAGATAAGTATTTTGATTATGTGCTTTGTGCCGACCGTATCAGGAATAAAAAGCCGCATCCGCAGATCCTCAATAAGATCACGCGC
>JAFGET010000097.1 GCA_016931435.1 Candidatus Omnitrophota bacterium | reverse complement strand
TAAAGAGGTCCTGGACCTTTTTATGACTTTAGGCCGGGTAAAAGAAATCCTGGATAAGATCCTTAAGCCCCAGGGTTATAATATCGGCATTAATATCGCTGAAGTCGCGGGAGCGGGGATAGCCGGCCATTTACATATCCATATCGTGCCGCGCTGGAAGGGAGATACGAATTTTATGCCTGTCTTGAATAATACCAAGATCATCTCTCAGTCTTTAGAAGAATTATACAAGCAGATAAAAGCCGAATTTCGCTAAGCTTATGTTGACGCAGAAACAGATCTGGGAATTTGAGGATAAATACTTTGCCCCTTATGCCATGAAGAGTTATAATACAAGGGGCAGGGTGTATGTCGAAAAAGAACACCCTTACAGGTCGGTATACCAGAGAGACAGGGATAGGATAATCCATTCTGCGGCGTTCAGGAGGCTGGAGTATAAAACACAGGTTTTTGTCAACCATGAAGGGGATTATTACCGGACCAGGCTTACACACAGCTTAGAAGTCGCCCAGATAGCCCGGACTATTGCCGCGGCATTAAGGTTGAATATTGACTTAGTAGAAGCAATCGCATTGGCGCATGACCTGGGCCACACTCCTTTTGGCCATTCCGGAGAAGAAGCCCTGGATGAGCTTATGGCTAAGCACGGTGGTTTCAACCATAATCTTCATGGCCTGCGCGTAGTCGATCTCTTGGAAGAAAGGTACCCCGATTTCCCCGGCCTTAATTTAAGCTGGGAATTAAGGGAGGGGATCGTAAAACACGCCACTAAATTTGACAGGACGGTCAGGATCAAAGGGTTTTCTTCTGCTGAACAACCTACACTTGAATCGCAGATCGTAGATATCGCAGATGAGATAGCCTATGATAACCACGACCTTGATGACGGATTGACTTCCGGCTTGATCAAAGAAAGCGAGCTTGAAAAGCTGGATATCTGGCAAGAGATATATGAAGGCGTTTCAAAAAAATACTCCGCTATCGAGGAACAAATGAGAAAATATTTGATGATCCGTTCGCTTATAAATATGCAAGTTACTGATTTAATCGAAGAGACGGAAAAAAGGATCAAAGGCTTAAAGATCAGGGCTTCTTCTGATGCCAGGAAAATCAGGGGCAGGACCGTGATTTTCAGCAAAAGACTATTGAGTTTAAGGAATCCGCTGCGGGATTTTCTATCACAGAGATTATACCGTCATTACCGGGTAGTGCGCATGAGCAATAAAGCAAAGCATTTTATCCAGGAATTATTCAGGGTATACATGGATAAACCTTACGGCCTGCCTTCGCATATACAGAAAAATATACCTCTATACGGAGTAAGGCGGGTGATCTGCGATTATATCGCGGGCATGACCGACAGGTACGCTCTGGATGAGTATAAAAAGTTATTTGACCCTTATGAAAAAGTTTAAGAGCTCTTTTTTAAAGAAATTAAACAGAAAGAAAAAGTTGAATTCGCTCAGGAAATACAAGACCTTGCTTTCTTCCACCCATAGTATTTACCGCCTGATAAATTCTACTTCCGAACTTAAAGAGCTGGTAGTAAGGCTGGCCAGGCTATTATGCCAGATATTTGACGCCGAACATTGCGTCATAATCCTTTTAGACCCTTCAAAAAAATATTCGGTCTTAAAATGCTCGATTGACGGCAAGGGAAGGCATATCATAGATAAAAGGATGCCTGTTTCAAACCGTATAGAAAAAAATATCATCGGAACCGCTACTTCCGTAAGGCGCGCTGATATCCTGGGGCTTCCTCTTATCTGCGAAGATATAATCGGCGAGGTAGTAATGCGGCGCTCAAGCCGCGCCAGGGCCTTTGACAGGTTTGACCAGGAGATATTGACCAGCATCTCGGAGTATATTATCATGGGGATACGCAACTGCCAATTGATGGAAGAGCAGCAGAAAATAATTTTGGGCAGCATAAAATCCCTGCTTACCTTGATGGATAAAAGGATCCCTCAGGAGTATACCCACTCTTCTTATTTTCACCGATTGGTCACCATGATAGCCCGTGAGATGAAACTCGAGGAAAAACAGATAGAATGCCTTAAATTCGCCAGTCTCCTGCACGATACCGGCAAGGCTGATATTCCGTTGCAGATCTTGACCAAAGCCTCGAAGCTTACCCAGAAAGAATTCGATATCATCAAAAAACATCCGGCAAGCGGGGCAGAGATATTAAAACACATACAGGTGTTAAAACCGGCCATCCCCATAATCCTATACCACCATGAAAAATATGACGGCACGGGGTATCCTTCGAGATTGAAGAAAAAACAGATCCCCCTGGGGGCGCGGATCATGGCGATAGCCGACGCCTTTGACGCCATGGTTTACGGCAGGCCTTATCGCGAGAGGATAGATATAGATTCCGCGATCAAGGAAATAAAGAACAAGAGCGGTTCGCAATTTGACCCTAGAATAGTAGAAGTATTTTTAAAGATCGCAAAAAAAATCAGGTCAAAAAAATACTTGCGGTACCATAAATAGGCTATATAATATTTTTACTTGAAAAGAGGCGCGATGGAAACCGATAATAAACAGCTTGAACTTTTTGCGCAGACAAAAGGAGAGGGCCGGAATAAAAAATTGTCTTCTTCCGTCTTGTCCTCTCTCTGGAGATACGAAAAAGCGATGCTTTTGACGATCTCTTTCATTATAACCTGCGTAGTCTCTTTTTCGCTGGGGGTAGAAAAAGGCAAAAAAGCTACTGTCTTAAAGATAGACTCCTATATTGAAATACCGCAGCCATCAAGAATGCCGGAAGAAACAGAAGAACAGGTAAGCCTGGCGGGCGAATTTAAGGAAGAGTTATCAAAAGACCGTACTCAAGATTCTTTCAGCGGATATACTATCCAGGTAGCCAGTTATAAAACAAAAAAGTACGCTCAAAAAGAAGCGGAGCAGTTGAAGAAAAAAGGATATTCTGCTCTGGTCTTGCCTAAGGGGCGGTATATTATCGTCTGTGTAGGGAATTTCTCCGATAAGAAAGCAGCACAAGTGCTTTTACCGAAACTCAAGAATAAATACCGCACATCCTATATAAGGAGGCTATAAAAAATCATGGCAATACACCCGTCCTTAAGCTCATCCGATAAGACTAAAAAACAGCGTTCGGTATTAAAGCGTATCGAACGCTTAAGGTTGATGATAGAAAAAGAACAATGGAAAGAAGGAGACGAAGTCTGCGGCCTTCCTAAAATAAAGACCGTAAGGATCAAGATCAAAAAAGAAAAAGCCGAGAAGGTAGAGGCAACCGCAGAAGGCGCCACTGCCGCCGGCGCAAAAGAAGGGGCTGCCGCAAAAGAGACTTCCCCTAAATCGGAGCAGAAAAAATGATTCATTCAGCGAAAGTCCCCCTTGCCTGTTTTCTTTCCCTGTTTTTATTTTTGAACTGTTTTGCCCAGAGCAATAAAGAAGCGCGTTTAGTAAAAGGGAAGGTGAATTCTGATAATATAAACGTGCGCACTGATTCTACTTCTTCTTCCGATATGATCTGCGCGGTAAACAAAGGCGAATTGCTTGAGATAATCTCGCTGCGCTATGACTGGTATAAAGTAAGATTACCTCAACAGGCCGATGTTTATATAAAGAAAAACATGGTAGAAATCGGCGAGGATAATTCTGCCGTGGTCACAAAAACCAACGTGAATCTGCGGCTGAAGCCGGACATTTCTTCTCCTATATTAGGAAGGGTGACTGAAGGCGATAAGTTGGACATCAGGTCGACCGAGGGGGATTGGTATAAAATAGAGCCATTAAAATGCTTCGGCTGGATACATAAAAATTTTGTGGATGAGTTCAAAGAGGCTGTCTCGGCCGATGAAGCCAGCGAACAAATAACCGTAATAGGAAAAGTAAGGCCGAAGGTCTTTACCCGCGTAGCCACGCATAAATTGATCCTTGACTCGGGAAAGGTATACCTGCTGCACGGCAACACTAAAGAGCTTGTTACTTTTAATTCGCGTAATGTAAAAGTGACCGGAAAATTGATCAATCCTGCCGAATATAGAAGCCCGCCGATTATTGAGATAGAAAAAATAGAGGCCCTGGATTGAATTTACCCAGACTGATATTTTCCTTCGCCCTGCTTGCGGTAGCTATAACCGTGCATGAATTTGCCCACGGTTGGATGGCTTATAGATTAGGCGATTCTACCGCCAAGCATTCCGGCAGGCTTACCCTGAACCCGCTGGCGCATATAGATATATTCTGGACGATAATCCTGCCGCTTTTATTATATATAAGCACTTCCGGTTTTTTTGTCTTTGGGGCGGCAAAGCCAGTGCCTATAAATTACTGGTCGCTGAAAAATCCCAAAAGAGACCTGGTTTGGATAGGGATTGCCGGGCCTGCGGCAAATTTTTTACTTGCGTTATTTTTAGCTAATATAATCAAGATATTGCCCCAAAGCGCCGCCTGGGGTTATCTTTTTAAGCAGCTTATCGTAATAAATGTGATCCTTGGGGTGTTCAACCTTATTCCTATTCCGCCGATGGACGGCTCGCGCATCTTAAGCGGGATGCTCCCAGATGTCCTTGCCGCAAGATACGCCCAGGTAGAACGCTACGGCTTATTGATCATTATTGCGCTTTTATGGCTTGGCGTATTCGATCGTATCATCTGGCCCGTAGTGTTTGTTATCCTGCGTTTATTAGGTATTTAAATGAAGATCATAAAACTCAAGCTCAAAAAGCAGCCTTATAATATAGTGATCGGCAGCAGGATATTTCCTTTATTAAGCAAATTCCTGCTTGAAGCCAGGATCGGAGATTACGCATATGTCATTACCAACCCCGCTATCAAAAAGCACTACGGCGCAAGGTTACACCATGTTTTACGCAAAGCCGGTATAGGCGTAAGATTCAAAGTCGTTGCCGATTCCGAAAGGTCTAAATCGCTTGATTGCTTAAAAGAAGTGGTCAGGGATATGGTCGGTTTTGAAAAAGGCAAGCGCATGTTTGTAATCGCTTTCGGAGGAGGAGTGATCGGTGACCTGTCGGGCTTTGTAGCATCTGTGTATAAGCGCGGCATACCTTATGTGCAGGTACCTACGACTTTATTGGCGCAGGTAGATTCAGCGATCGGCGGGAAGACCGCTGTCGACCTGCAGGAAGGAAAGAACCTGATCGGAGCTTTTTATCAGCCGCGCCTGGTATTCTCTGATACCGAGCTGCTTGATACTCTCCAGTTACGGCAGAAAAGATGCGGGATGGCGGAAGTAATAAAGTATGCCATAATAAAAGACGCGGATTTTTTCGGTTATCTTGAGAAAAACTGCCTGCGCGCCCTGGCTGGCGATAGGAAGACCCTTGAGTCCATAATCTATCGCTGCAGCAGGATAAAGGCAGGTATCGTAGAAAAGGACGAAAGGGAAGAAAAGGGGATACGCACGATTTTGAATTTCGGCCACACCATAGGCCACGCCATTGAAGCAGCAGCGGGCTACAGGGGATATAACCACGGAGAAGCGATTTCCTTAGGGATGTTGGTAGCCTGCGACATCAGCAAAAGCCTTTCCCTTTTAAGCGGATCTGCCGCTAAGCGGATAGAAAGACTGATAGAAGCCGCCGGCTTGCCTCAAAAGATAAGCGGTGTAAAGCCGCGGGATATAATAACGGCGCATTACCGCGATAAGAAATTCATCGGAGCGAAAAATAGGCTTGTTTTACTTAAAGACATAGGCAGGACAAAAATAACCGAGGATATTCCGCTTGCTACAATCAAAAAGGCTTTAATTTACCGCTTTTAAACTGAACTGCTCACCCTCTTCGTTTTCCAATCCGATTGATTCCAAGGATATGCTTATGACCTTGAATCCCTCGATATTGTCGCCTTTTTCTACAATGCGGTTATTGATGAGCGCGTAGCCTTTCTCCTCGGAAAAAAAGATCCCGTTTACGTTAAATCGGGGCGGGGTGAAGCTTTTTTTTGGCGCAGGCTCTTTTATCTCTATGGTCGCTGCGGGCGCCGCTTGCTCGACGAAGGCGGCCGGCGCCTGCGGGATCACGGAAACTGCAGCCGGAGCCACGTAACCTTTATCAAGCGCGGTTTCTTGCTTATTCTTAAAAACAAAAAAACCGAAGATAAAAGCCACGCATGCGGCGCCAACGGCTGATACCGCAAAATATAAAAAATAGTTCTTATTTTTCATATTCTTTCCCGCCGGTCCAATATTTTTTTTATCCAGCGAGTTTTCTACTTTTTTTAAAGCCTCGTAAATTATGCTCATTTTTTTATGATTAGTCAAGAAATGATCTTGAAGCCCTTGAACGGGGGGCAGTTTGGGACAAAAAAGCCCCCAGCTCCTCCAGGCATTTTTTGATGATATTTTCTTCTATCCTGCGGCTTTCCGAGACATACCCGGCAAGCATGGCCCTGTCACAGATTATATTGATCAACCGCGGCACTCCTGCGGAAAAATCAGAAATAAGCTTCAGGGCTTCCTGGCTGAAGATGATACCGTTTTCTAAACCGGCGATCCTCAAGCGGTGGTTTATATAACTTTGCATCTCGTTTTCCTCAAGAGGGGTGATATGGTACCTGACCATGATGCGTTGCCTAAGCTGCCTTAAGTCATCGCGGTTTAATTTATCGTTTAACTCAGGCTGTCCTGCCAATATTATCTGGATCAGCTTATCCTTATGTGTCTCCAAGTTTGAAAGGAGCCGCACCTGTTCCAGCTGGTTCGGTTTTAGATTCTGCGCTTCATCAATGATCAATACCACGTTTCCGCCGGATTCCGATTCCCTCAGGAGGAACCTGTTCAACTCGCCCACAAACGCCAATTTAGATTTATTCCTTACGGTGATACCGAAATCCTTGATTATCGCTTCCAAAAGCTGGACTTCGGAAAAATAAGGGTTAAGGATAAAAGCAGTCTTGACGTTTTCTCCGAGCTGGTCCAGGAAAAAACGACAGAGGGTGGTTTTGCCGGTGCCGATCTCACCCGTGATGGCAATGATGCCTTTGCGTTGGGTGACTCCGTAAAAAAGGTGCGAAAGCGCCTCTTTGTGCCTTTGGCTTAAAAAAAAGAAAGTGGGGTCGGAAGTGACATTAAAGGGATTTTCTTTAAGGCCGTAGAATTGAAGGTACATGGTAATTATTATAGCAAAAATACCGGGAAAGTAAAGTTTTGCTCAAGGCGGTAATATGTTGACAGCCTAAGAAATATATGATAATATTTTTCAGTAAAGATTCCCCATTATAACATTAAAAAGCAAAAGGAAGAAAAATGGCACAGGACGCGCAAGCAAAACCCGCAGAAGAAAAACAGACTAATTGCCTGGGGTGCGGAAAACCCATAAAGAAATTAAAACGTTATTACCGCAATGGAAAGTATTTTTGTAACAAGAGATGCTGGAAAAAAAGCTTAAAAACAAAAGAAGAAGCTGCTTGAAAAAAGGGATAGAAAGAAGGCGTTATCCCAGATTCGAGACCGAATTACCGCTTGATCTGGCGGTCGACGGATATGCTTTCCGCACTACTACCGAAAACGTAAGCTGTATCGGCGCTTATTGCCATCTGGATAAATACCTGCCGCCTTTTACTAAGATCGCTATAAAATTAACCCTGCCGATACATGGCCAAAATAGGCTCGAATCCAGCGTTATCGCCTGTAACGGGGTGATCGTCAGGACGGAAGATGACGCGGCAGGCGGTTTTAATATCGCTATATTTTTTAACGAAATAAGAGAAAAACAAAAACAAAAAATATCCCGTTATTTAAGTCAATTCCTGCCTTACTGAGACCTTTTGGGAAAAATATATAGTCATTTACCCGTTAAGCTTTTTTGCGGGCTTATCTTTAAAGACGAGGGCCTGCTTGATAAAACCGAAGCGTTACTGGAAAGGCGTTTCGGAAAAATAGATTTCCGCAGCCAAATCCTGCCCTTCGAGTATACCGATTATTACCAGAAAGAATTCG
>JAFGET010000096.1 GCA_016931435.1 Candidatus Omnitrophota bacterium | reverse complement strand
ATTTATGCCGAAATCACGCTCATTTACAGGAACAAAAACTATACGCCTCAAGAGTGGACTTATCCGGATTATAGATCGTTTGAATACGCGAAGATATTTCTAAAAATAAGGCAGCTATATCTTGAAAATAGGGGAAAATGCTACCGGCGTACCTAGAAGCTTACAAAAAAAATAAATTACGCGGATTAGCCGATGAAGCCATGGAAATGCTTAAAGATTGCTCGATCTGCCCGCGTAAATGCTCGGTAAACCGTTTGAGGGGGCAGAAAGGCACCTGCCGCATCGGCCTTTTTGCCAGGGTCTATAGTTATCTTGCTCATCACGGAGAAGAACCTCCGGTCTCAGGCAGCCGAGGTTCGGGTACGATATTTTTTTCAGGATGCAATATGCGCTGCGTTTATTGCCAGAATTACGAATTCAGCCAGTCTGATAAGGGCAAGGATGTAACGGCTAATGAATTGGCAGGGATCATGCTGGAGCTACAAAAAGAAGGAGTGCATAATATCAACCTGGTAACCCCCACCCACGTATTACCTCAGATTCTTGAAGCCCTGGATATCGCGGTAAAGAAAGGTTTGAATATCCCGCTTGTATATAATACTTCCGGGTACGAGGATAAAGATGTAATCAGGATCCTTGAGGGTATAGTAGACATTTATCTTGTCGATATGCGCTACGCGGATAGAGAGCTTTCAGAAAAATATTCAAAGGCCAAAGATTACCCCGAATATAACCGCGAGGCTGTCCTTGAGATGCACAGGCAGGTAGGGACAGCCAAGATAGACGAAGAAGGGCTGATAGATAAGGGCTTGATCATAAGACACTTGGTATTGCCAAACAATTTATCAGGCACCGAAGAAATAGCCCGCTTCCTCAGGGATGAGGTATCGCAAAATACTTATGTCAGCCTGATGAGCCAGTATGCGCCTTATTATAAGGCGCCTGATTTTAGCGAAATAAACCGGCGTATAACATTAAAAGAATACCTTGATGCGCAAAAACTTTTATCTGATTACGGTATAGAAAACGGCTGGATCCAGCAAGCGGGGGGCCTAAAGCGGCTTGCCGGAGTGAACATAAAACCTGCTGTATGAAAAAAATAGCGCAATTCTTTAAGGCATTATTCCTTAGATTATTCCGTATCGACGATACTCCGCAAAAGATCGCCTGCGGATTCGGCTTAGGGGTTTTTATGGGTATATTTCCCGTGACCGGGCCATTAGCCGCATTATTCTTTTCATGGCTATTCCGGATAAACCGCGCCAGCGCGCTTTTAGGCAGCTTGCTTACCAACACCTGGTTAAGCGTACTTACATTCGCCGTATCAGTTAAGATCAGTTCCTTTATTTTTAAAAAGGAAGCAGGCAGGTCTTTTTGGCAATGGGCCGAATTCCTAAGGAGGCTTAAGCTAAAAGACCTCTTTAATCTTTCAGTGCTCAAGTTCCTGCTTGAGGTCATCCTCGGCTATCTCTTGCTGGCTTTTTTTACCGGTTTCCTGGTTTATCTCGTCAGCCTCCTTATAATAAAGCTCAGGAGAAAAACAAAACGTGCCTAAAACAAGGGTTAGGAAGGCCATCTATTTGTTGGTAGCTTGCGTTATAATTTCGGGATTATGCGTAAGCCATATGTCCCGGGCAAAAAAAAGAGGGTATTCGGACTTTCATTGTTATTATGTAGCAGGAGAGCGGATGCTCAAGCATGAAAATATCTACGTCGCTTTTGATAAAAGTGCCGCGGAATTCCGCTATGCACCGATCTTCGCTCTGGCGATGTCGCCTTTTGCCTTACTCAAAGAGCGTTATGCGGATCTGGCGTGGTATATTTTGAACCTTGTGCTTTCCGTCGCCTCTTTTATCCTGGCAAAAAAGATGTTTGCCCGTTATAAGCTCAACAGAAAAAAATATTTTTTACTTAATCTGCTGGTATTTGTAGGAGGAGTAAGGTTTTTTCTGCATAACCTGGATTCAGGGCAATCGAATATACTGATGATGTTCAGCCTGCTCTTTGGCCTTTATTGCATGCAAGTAAAGAAAGAGGCGGCCGCAGGGATGCTTTTGGCTTTTTCTATGCTTATAAAATTCACCCCGCTTGTTTTCATACCTTATTTTATCTTAAGACGTAAAGGCCGGCTGGTCCTGATGGTAGTCTTTTTCCTTTTGATTTATCTGCTTTTACCCTCTCTTTTTATTGGAGAACAGCTGAACATGGTCTATTTGAACAACCTTTTACCTCATCTTTCCGGTAGCACCATCCTTGAAAAATCGACTATCTTAGACCCAAAAAATCAGTCATTGCTCAGTTTCATCTACCGTATTTTTACAAACTGCCGCCTGGAATTCCATGCGCCCTACATGCCTTTTCAGTCGCTGGGGTTAAACGCCGGCAAGATCAACCTTATATTCCTAACCGCATGTTTCATACTCTATATTTTACCTCTGTACAAAAAAGGTAAGGACGATAGCGTGGATTTAGCCATGCTTATTGCCTCTGCCGCGTTATTCAACCTAAACGCGTGGATGCATAATTATATACTGCTCCTGCCCGCTTATTTCCTAATCATCGGCTACCTCCTGGATAATGATTTTGGCGACAAAACAGCTTCGATTTTTTTGATATTATCTTATCTTTTAGCTGTTTTTAACGCTGAGGCGATTTTGGGCGAGCCTATCCAGAATAAATTGGATTTTTATTCGCCTTTTACCTTAAGCGCTCTATCTGCTTATTTTGCTTTGGTAAAGATAAAGTTTATCCCGAGGCCATGAAAAAAAACCTGTTTTACAACCTTTCGCTTTCGATGATTTCCATAACTCTGGTTTTAATGACCGGAGAGATAGTCATGCGTTACGCCTGGCGTATGTCCGGATGGGTAGAGCGCCCTATTTACAGAAGAAGCCCGAATCCTTATTTAAGGTATGAATTGATCCCCGGCTCTAAAATCGAAGGGATGATATCTATTAACCCTGATGGTTTCAGGGGCCCGCAATATCCTATCTCTAAGCCCGAGGGGGTATTTCGCATAATCATGCTCGGCGACTCGGAAACTTTCTCGTATATGCTCAAAAGAGAAGATACCCTGCCTGTCCAATTAGAAAACCTCTTAAACAAAAACTCCGGGGGATTAAAATATGAAGTCCTTAATTTCGGGGTAGAAGGTTATAACACGTTCCAGGAACTGGAGCAATTAAAGGTCAAGGGCCTAAAATATGCGCCGGATCTGATCATTTTAAATTATGTCTTCAATGACCCGGAACCCGGAGAATATTATTTCGACAAAAGTTTCCTTATGCGCCATAGCGCCACAGTGCGTTATTTTACCTATCGCATAAAAAAGGCCCTGATCAAAAAAGAGAGGAAAAAGCTCAACTTAAAGACCGAAATAGACCATTTTTATTACCTGCATCAGCCTAAATACTTTGACCGCGTAAGAAGCGCCGTGCTTGAAATAGCCGATGTCGCAAATGAGCTTGGCGGCAAGCTGATACTGGTGATTTTTCCTACTTCCAGCATCGAGGTGAAGGATTTCAAAGAAAATTACCCTTATTGGAAGCTCCATTCGCTGGTAAAAAGTATAAGGTCGGATAATATTGTTTTTATCGACATAATAGAGGAATTTAACCGCCTGAATATGAGCCCGCAGGAAGTTTCTATAAATTATAAATATAACGAAAGCCACAAAAATCCTGCTGCGATCAGGGTGATAGCCGAATATATCTTAAGCGGGCTTAGAAATGAAAAATTGATCCCTGGCCAGCTATAAAATTACCCGCGAGAGAATTATTTTAAAACAGTTGACAAGCGGCAATTGTTGTTAT
>JAFGET010000095.1 GCA_016931435.1 Candidatus Omnitrophota bacterium | reverse complement strand
TAGTAGTAGGGACGCGTTCCTGTGTTTTTGCGCCGGCTAAAAAATTAAAGCTGATCGTAATAGACGAAGAAAACGACTCCGTTTATAAGCAGGACCAGGTGCCGCATTATCACGCCAGGGAAACAGCCCTTATGCGCGCAAAAATAGAGAAAGCAAAAACAGTTTTAGCCTCAGGCCTGCCGTCTTTGGAAAGCATATATACGGCTAAGAAATTTAAGATAGAGCCTTTAGTTTTTTCTCAGGAAATGCTTCTGCCGGAAGTAAAAATAGCGGATATGAGGCGGGGTTTTATTCATAAGAAAGATTCTATCCTTACCAAATACCTGCAGGATGCCATTGTTTCTGCCCTGGAGTCCGGCGGCAAAATACTTTTATTCTTAAACAGGAAGGGTTTTGCGACTTTGAGCTATTGCCATAACTGCGGCAAGGTCTTAAAGTGCCCGCGTTGCGACACTAACCTTATCTATCACTTTAAAGAACAATTACTCACCTGCCATTATTGTAATTACAAGATGCGGCTTCCTAAGTTTTGTCCCGAGTGTAATTCTGGCTATATAAGATATTCGGGTTTTGGCACAGAAAAAATAGAAAGCGAGCTATCCAGGTTATTCCCCGGAGCGAGGATAAAGATTTTAAATGAAAGAAAAGAGGATCCGCTCGAAGATGCCGATATATTCATAGCTACGCAGTTCATACTTAAAGAAAACAGCATCAATTTTGAGCTGATCGGTGTATTATCCATAGATAATTCTCTGAACCGCCTGGACCTGCGCGCCGGAGAAAAGACCTTCGCTTTATTATTAGGCCTATTGAAATTTTGCGGAAAAAAGATGATCATCCAGACTTATATGGGGGAGCACTATTGTTTCCGCGCCCTTGAGCATAAAGATATCGATTTGTTCTATAAGGAAGAAATAAAACAAAGGCAACAGCTTAAGTTCCCTCCGTTTAGCCACCTTGCTTTTGTAAAAGTGCGCGGTAATAAAGAAAGCAGGGTAAAAGAGGCAAGCCAGAAGATTTTCGAGGCGCTCTCTGCCGCCGCAAAGAACAGCAAGAATATATCTGTTGTCAATTTAAGCAAGGCTTACCCTTTTAAACTCAGGGATAATTTTTACTGGCAGGTATTGGTAAAATCACCTTCGGTTTTGAAGATGAGCGCTTTTTTAAAAAAAGAGTTAAAAGGGCTTCGGCATTCGGGTATAATAGTGACAGTCGACGTTGACCCTGTTTAATGCGGCAGCCAGTAGCCAGGGTTCAGGGTTTAATGATTAAGGAAGCACGATGAATATAGCCTTCTTCGGAAGTTCGCATTTTGCCGCTGCCTCGCTTGAGGCTTTGATAAAAGGCAAACACAAAATTGTTTGCGTAGTAACCCAGCCTGATAGCAAGAAGGGGCGGGGCCTGCATATGGCTTCTACAGCGATAAAGGATATTGCCGCAAAGCAGGGCCTTGAGCTTTACCAGCCGGAGAGCATCAATAGCGCTGATTCCGAAAGTTTTTTAAAGCAGCTTGGGCCGGATTTATTTATTGTCATTGCTTACGGGCAGATTTTATCGAAGGCCGTGCTGGAAATCCCCTCTTTATTTACCGTTAACGTGCATGCCTCGCTTTTGCCTCTTTACCGTGGAGCGGCCCCTGTCAATTGGTCTATTATAAGGGGAGAAAAGAAAACCGGAGTCAGCGTGCTGAAAATGGAAGAAAAAATGGACGCCGGGCCGCTGATCCTGCAGAAAATAGCCGGTATTACTGAAGATGATACCGCGATTTCCCTGGAAGAGAAATTATCTAAACTTGCCGCGCAATCCTTATCCGAATGCTTAAGCCTGATCGAGAGTAACAGTATTGAGTTTATTCAACAGGATGAAAACAGCGTAAGTTTTGCGCCAAGGCTTAAAAAAAAGGATGGGTTGATTTCCTGGGATAAGCCCGCGGAAACTATCTATAATCTTGTGCGGGGTTGTTATGGTTGGCCAGGCGCTTTTTCTTTTTATAAAGGTAAGTTATTGAAGGTCCACAGGGCGAAAGCCTATCCTCTTTCTTTCAGGGCCCAGCCTTCTGTGTCTGCCGGTGAAATCATCCGTATTGATAAAGAGGGAATATTGGTGGCTTCTAAAGATAGCGCCTTGCTTATAGAGGAATTACAGGAAGAAGGCAAAAGAAGGATGATTGCCAGCGAATTTATTGCCGGACATAGAATATCAGTCGGGGAAAAATTCACCGGAAGCCGATTTAAAAAATAATTGCTTTAAAACGGATATATGGTATAATTCTACCTTAGTTTTTAGTTGTCTGTTAACCAAAAGGATTAATAGCTTATGCCGGAATTAAGGAAAGATCCGATTATTGGCAGATGGGTGATTGTTTCTACCGAGCGCGCCCGGCGCCCGGACCAGTTTTTAGACAATTTTCCTAAAAATATATCCGAAGAGGATTGTCCTTTCTGTGAGGGCAATGAATCCAAGACCCCTCCGGAAATATACGCCCTAAGGAATAATGATTCGCAGCCAAATAAGCCGGGATGGGAATTAAGGATTGTCCCGAGCATCGCTCCTTTTTTAAGGATAGAAGGAGACCTTGAGCGCCGCGGCAGGGGTTTATATGATATTATGAACGGCATCGGGGCGCACGAAATAGTCATCGAAACCAGAGAGCATATCAGGAATATGGCGGATTTAAGCGAAAGCCAGATATCTAAAGTTTTGACTTGTTATATCGACAGGATCAATGATTTAGAAAAAGATAAGCGTTTTAAGTATGTTTTAGTATTTAAAAACCACGGTTGGTCGGCCGGAGGAGGGAAATTTGACCATTCCCGCTCTCAGTTGATCGCCACACCGGTCAATCCCAAGCGCGTCAAGGAAGAGCTCGCCGGATCAAGGGCCTATTACGATTATCACGATCGATGCGTATTCTGCGATTTGATCAAGCAGGAGATAAAATCCCAGGATAGGCTTATCGTAGATATAGACGGCTTTATCGCCGTAGCTCCTTTTGCGGCAAGATTCCCTTTTGAGGTATGGATCTTGCCGAAAAAGCATTCCTGCGATTTTACTTCTCTTGAGGTGCCTATGCGCGCGGAATTAGGGCGCATATTAAAGATAGTCCTTTCAAAATTAAAAAAAGGATTGAACGACCCGCCTTATAATTACGTTTTGCACACCGCTCCTTTCCGCCGCCAGAAGACAGGTTATTGGAAGAGCGTTGATCACGATTATCATTGGCATATCGAGATTATGCCGCGGTTGACAAGGGTGGCGGGATTCGAATGGGGGACTGGATTCTATATCTGTCCGTTTACTCCCGAAGATGCCGCTAAGTTTTTAAGAGAGGTGGAAGTTGGCTGAGTTAAGAAGGGACCCTATCGTCGGTAGGTGGGTTATCGTAGACACCGATAATCCCAGCAAGCCCGAAGATTTTGAACACGAGACGAGTCTTTTTAGGAGCGGGGTATGCCCGTTTTGTTACGGGAATGAGGCGATGACTCCTCCCGAGATCGAATCTATCCGCGACCCTAATACCGCTCCTAATACCCCGGGCTGGCAGGTGCGGGTAGTGCCCAATAAATTCCCCGCTTTGCGCATAGAAGGAGATCTGGAGCGCCAGGGTATCGGTATATACGATATGTCAAACGGCGTAGGGGCGCATGAAGTTTTGATAGAGACTCCTTACCATTCAAAGGATATCCCGGATCTATTAGACCATGAGATAGAAGATTATCTTGCCGTTTGTTGCCGCAGGGCCCTTGATCTGATAAAAGACAAGCGCCTCAAATACATCCTGCTTTTTAAAAACTACGGCCCCTCGGCCGGCGCCTCCCTGGAACATCCGCATACTCAGTTGATCGCCTTACCTCTTGTGCCTAAAAATCCGGCTGAAGAGTTAAAAGGCGCGCAGGATTATTTCGAATACCGTGAACGATGCATATTTTGCGATATGGTCAGGCAAGAAATGCAGGAAAAAGAGAGGATAATCCAGGAAAACAAGCAATTTGTATCTTTTTGCCCCTATGTTTCTCGTTTTCCTTTTGAGATCTGGATAATGCCTAAAAAACACAATAGTTATTTTTGCCGCATGCAGCCTCAGGAATTCCCGGACCTGGCGTTGATATTGAAGGATACCATAACCCGCGTAAAGAAATTATTCGGAAACCTTTCTTATAATTTTCTTATGCATTCGGCCCCTATAGCAAACGATGACGGCGTAGAGTATTATCATTGGCATATAGAATTCATGCCTAAATTGACCCGCGTAGCTGGTTTTGAGTGGGGCACAGGGTTTTATCTTGTGCCTACCCCGCCTGAATTAGCCGCAAAGTATTTAAGAGAAGTGCAGTTGTAAAACATATTAAACAAGTGGTGTCAGGTGTCAGGTATCATGAGTCAGGAGTCAAAATTTTTTGACACCTGGAACATGATACGTGACACAAACTACAAAACGGAGGTAAAAATGGCAGTGAAAGTCGGTATCAACGGTTTTGGAAGGATCGGTAGGCTTGTAGCAAGGGCTATTCTTGAGAAAAACAGCAAAGATATTGAACTGGTTGCGGTAAACGACCTTACCGATGCCAAGTCTAACGCACATCTTTTAAAATATGATTCCGTGCATGGCAGGTTTCCCGGGGAAGTCAAGGTGTCTGGAGACGATGCGATTTCTGTGGACGGAAAGACGATCAAGGTCCTTTCTAAAAGCGACCCTTCAGAACTCCCGTGGAAAGAGCTGGGGGTTGAGATAGTCGTCGAATCCACCGGGCTTTTTACACTTAAGAAAGACGGGGTAAATAAAAAAGGGAAGACCGTCAAGGGAGCCGAAAATCATATTACCAAGGGCGGCGCAAAGAAGGTTATCATATCCGCCCCCGCGCAGGGAGAGGATATCACTATCGTCCTGGGGGTCAATGAAGATAAATACGATCCCAAGAACCATCATGTTATTTCAAACGCATCCTGCACAACAAATTGCCTGGCGCCTGTTGCCAAGGTCATAAACGACTCCTGGGGTATTGAAAAAGGTCTGATGACCACCATCCATTCTTATACTAATGACCAGAAAGTCCAGGATATGGCGCATTCTGACCTTCGCCGCGCTCGCGCAGCAGCGATATCCATGATACCGACTTCAACCGGAGCGGCCAAGGCAATATCCCTGGTTATACCTGAGCTTAAAGGTAAGCTGGATGGTTTTGCCATGCGCGTTCCCACTCCTAATGTGTCCGTGGTGGATCTGACCTGTTCTTTGGCAAAAAAGTCCAGCGTAGAAGAGTTGAACGCCGCCTTTAAGCAGGCAGCGCAAGACAGGATGAAAGGGATATTAGGCTATACGGATGAACCTGTAGTATCCGTTGATTTCAATCATTATCCTTTAAGTTCTATAGTGGACGGTGCAAGCACTAAGGTCATCCAGGATACCTTTATCAAAGTCCTTTCGTGGTACGATAATGAATGGGCTTATTCCTTAAGAGTAGCCGATCTTTGTAGTTACATAATAGCTAAAGGATTATAATCAGAAAAAGGGATGTCAGTTTTGAATCAAGGGGGCGGATAATTTATCCGCCCCCTTTTGTTCTATTACCGGGCATCAAGGCCCGTGGTAAGAATTCCTTGATTGAAACTTTCATTTGACAATTCCATACCTTCTGATATATTACAAAAAAAGAGGCCGGATATGTCCATTTTAAAAAAATCTATCAGGGTTGGCGTAGTAGGGGCAAGCAGCCTTTCTGCCGGGGTCCTGCTTAAGATATTATCCCGGCATAAATACGTTTCTTTGGCATTATTGACTTCCCAGACAAAAACGGGCCAGGAGGCGGGAGAGATCCATAGGGCCCTCGGTAATATATTACGCCTTAAGACCACTAAATACGAACCCGATAAGATAATAAGAGATTGCGATGTGGTGTTTTTGGCAAAGCCGCACGGAGAACAACTCAAAGGCACCTCATTTTTGTCCGCTCTCGCGCAAAAAACCGGATCAGCCATAAAATTCATAGATCTAAGCGCTGATTTTAGGTTAAAAGACGCTTCGTTATATAAAGAGTGGTACGGTTTTACGCACGGCGATCGGGCCCTTTTAAAAAAGGCGGTTTACGGGCTGCCGGAGCTTTATTTTAATAAAATAAAAGATGCGGATTTTATCGCTAACCCAGGATGTTATTCTACCTGCGCTATCCTTTCTCTCGCTCCTATTTTAGCAAATAAACTCGAAGATAAATCCGCAACGGTAGTAGTAGAGGCTATTTGCGGTGTTTCGGGAGCGGGCAGAAGGCCTAATGAAAGAAATATGGCCATAGAAGTGCAGGAGAACATCAAGCCTTATAAAATAGGGATTCATCCCCATACTCCCGAGATAGAGCAGGAGCTTGCCGTATTGTCGCATCGTAAGATCAAAGTCCTTTTTGCCCCCTGCGTGGCACCTTTTAAATACGGGATGCTTACCAGCTCGTATCTTAAATTGAATAAAAGGATCACGACCGCAGATATTCTAAAAAAATACCGGGCTTTTTATAAGGATGCTCCTTTCATAAGGATCATGAAGGAGGGGGAATATCCCGAGATTCAAAATGTCACCGGCACTAATTTCTGCGATATCGGTGTGCATTATAACTCAAGGACAAATACCTGCGTTGCTATGGCCTGCATAGATAACCTTTTTAAAGGCGCCGCCTCCCAAGCCGTGCAAAATATGAACATAGCTTTCGGCCTTAAGCAAACGGAAGGGCTGCTTTTTTAATCTTCTTAAAAAAGAAATATTGGATCCCGCAAATTTCAGTAAAAGATCAAGTAGAAACGCCTTTTAAGGAGGCGTTTTTTCTGTTTATAAGCCATGCGACTAAAAAAGCCATATCTTTATCTTATCTTACCTATTTTTTTGATCCTCACGGCCTATTATCTGTTTTTTACTGCCGCGGGCGCGACATCGATCATAAAATTGTTTCTTTCAAGATACATTGCCCCTGAAAGCCTCAGTTTCAGCAGGGCTCAGGGAAGCATCGCGCAGGCGGTATCATATGAGAATATCGTTTTGGATAGCTTGGATTTTCTTCCCGGGGGCAGCGTTTTAAAGGTCCAGAAATTAAAGATATCTTTTTCGTCTCTTAGCCTTTCTTCGCTTGAGCTTGATATAAATAACGCAAGGCTGGTAATGCCTAATTTTGACACGGTCTTGTTTTACGGTTCGCTCAAGCAAGGCGATTTAGATATAAACGTATATTCAAAGAGCATAAGCGCGGCAGAGATCTTAAACCTTTTTATTAAAGACGATAAAGCGCAGAAGATATCGGGGGTAATAGCAGATTTTGATGCCTATATAAAAGGCAGGCTATCTGAGCCGCAATTAAAAGGGGAGTTTAATATAATCGAGCTTTCGCGTAACGGGTTTTCCCTATTAAATACGCCGGTTATCTTTGATCTACGGCTTAAAGACATAGATAAAGGCCTTAAAGTATCCGGGCCGGTTTTATTGAAGGGCGGAAATGTATCCGCGACTAAGATAATCCCTGTCGATTTAAAAGAAAGCAGGATAATATTTGACGGCTTGCCCCAAAGCCCTATCTTGGATCTTGCGGGGCGGTCTGTCGTGGAGCAGGTGAAGATCGATATCAATTTAAGCGGCACGCCCCAGAAGCCGGAATTGAAATTATCTTCCGAGCCTCCTCATCCAGAGAAGATATTACTGCTAATGCTTTTGACAGGCAAGAGCTGGAAAAGCACGGAGGGGATGTTCAGCCAGGGGCAGTTATCGGCAGATTTAGCCAAAGATTTCATAGATTACTTTTTCTTTGCCGGGGCGGGGGCTAGATTAGCGCAGGGCCTTGGGATAAACGACCTTTCTTTAATATTAGAAAAAGATAAAAAAGGCATCGGTTTCAAAAAGGCTATTTCCGATAAGGTTGATGCAAGTTATGCCGTTGAGCAGGATAAGACAAAGAAGGAGGAGGCAGGGTTGACCCAGAAAGTCGGCACGGAATATAAAATTACAGACAGTATTTCTATTAAAGCGGAAAAAGACCTGAAGCAGGAGGATAAGAGTAAGGAAGCCCAGGATAAGCAAAAGGCTGACGATAAGGTAATGATAAATATCAAAAAAAAGTTTTAGTCCAGGTTGATGCGCGACTGTATTTTAGAAAGGTATGATCATAGATCGGAAAATAGCCGGGATGATTAAGCGGTTAATGACGTTATTTTTTCTTGCGTTTTTTATCAGCGGATGCGTCTATCTTTCTTATTTAAAGGATCCTTTCTACGATATTCCTAACTTCAGCCGGGTTACTGAAGGGATCTATCGCGGAGGCTATCCTAAGCCGCAAGGTTATCAGAGGCTCAAGGAACTGGGAATAAAAACTATAGTAAATTTAAGCGCAGAAAATAAGCGTTCCGCGGATGAAAAAAAGGCCGCCGCAGATTACGGGTTTGAATTTGTCCAAATACCCTTAAGTGTCTATGTTTGGCCGGAAGATGAAAAAGTGCTGCTATTTTTAAAGACGGTGACGGACCGTTCTCTGCAGCCCGTATTTGTACATTGCACTAGAGGGCGGGACCTTACCGGAGCAATGATCGCGGTATATCGGGTGATAGTTGAAAAAAAAGGGCCGAAAGAAGGGTATCGCGAAGCAGTGGAGCATGGTTTTTGGCCTTATCGCGGAGAAACAGTGCTTAAAGACTATATCCATCAGTTAAAAGACCGTAAAGTGTTATATGAATTCGTAGAAAGGAATAAAACAAGTGGCTGATAATTTAAAAAAGATATTTTTGACAGCAGTAGTTTTTATTTTGTTCATTTTTATGCCTTCAAGATCTGCGTTCTGTCGCTCTACACCGCACCATATTTATAATATCAGCCGCAGGCTGGTTGAGACTGTGGGGGCTCCGTTTTACGGGGCATTTGTAGCAGGGCCAAAAAATATTAAAAAGACATGGCATGAAGAAGTCTGGGAGCAGGAGAAGCCAGAAAAACGCGGGAAATTCAAATATAAGGCAGCGGCAGTTATGCGCTCTCCCGGAGAAGAAGCAAAAGGGATAATCGACGGGGTGACCTCAAGCGTATCCAGCTTCGGTTCCGCGCTTAAAGAGTTTGTTTCTATATTTTTCGGAGATTAATGAATAACTGATAAGAATGATAGCGCTCAAACTATCCGATAGGTTTGGGCGTTTACTGCGTCTAACACCCCAGCTTATTGGTATGCTGGGTGTACCCTTTTCTAGGGTAACACCCCAGCTTATTGGTATGCTGGGTGTCCCGCTTTTCTGCGGGAAGGAGGTTAAGTATGTTGGATTGGAAAATATTTGCGCTTGGTTCCGCTTTTTTTGCAGGATTGACGGCGATATTGGCAAAGGTAGGGGTAAAAAATGTCTCTTCTAATCTGGCGACTTTCATAAGGACTATCGTTATTATCGTATTTTTGGGCGCGATCATCGGATTCAGGCGCGAGTGGAGGAATCCTTTTTTAATAGACAGGCATTGCTTGATCTTTCTCGTGCTTTCTGCTATTACTACAGGGCTTTCCTGGCTGTGCTATTTTCGCGCCCTGCAGTTAGGGCCGGCTTCATTGGTTGCGCCTATAGATAAGTTGAGCCTTGTTTTCGCGGTGGTCTTATCGCTATTGTTTCTAGGAGAACGATTAGGCTTATATCAATGGTTGGGCGTATTTTTGATTACGGCGGGGGTTTTTATCATTATTTTAAAATGACCAAAGATGATCTGCGTGATATGCTCAGAAAATATTATCTAGCTCTGTCATTATCCGGAGTTTTTATTTTTGCGGTATCGATTTGCCTATATTACGGTAAAAGAGGCATAAACCCCATGGACCATTTTATAGTCTTTGACGGAGCATGGAGGGTCCTTTGCGGGCAGATACCCTTACGCGACTTTAATACTCCTAATGGCATAGTCCCTATTCTGTTGCAGGCTTTATTCTTCAAGCTGTTTGGTATAAACTGGTTTGTCTATTGCCTGAGCGCAGCTTTATTTAACGGTTTATTCTCCCTATGCGTATTTTTCGTATTACGCCTGTTGAATGCCTCCAGGGCGATTTCCTTATTTTATTCTTTGTTGAGCGGGATTATTTTTTATCCTCCCGTAGGCGTGCCGTTCATGGAGCAGCACTCTTTCTTTTTTATCCTTTTAGCTTTAGCCGTCGCGCTTGTTTCCGGAAGGGCCAAAGCAAATGGCCGGAGTTTATATTTAGCCTGGTTTTTTGTCCCCTTTATATTTAGCCTGGCCTATTTCAGTAAACAGATCCCCGCGGTTTTTTCTATACCCGTGCTCGTTTTTATATTCCTTTTCATGCCCGAAAAGAGATCGCGCGCAAGGATGCTGATATCATTGCTTGCGGGAGCTATTTTTACTTTTTGTCTGATATTGATATCATACAAGGTTTTACCAATAGACCCCTTGCGCCTGAAGGTATACTTTATGGAATTGCCTTACAATATCGGCTTGTTGCGCGCGCAAAGGTTATTACACGGACTTTCGGTCTTGCAGATATGCAGGATATTCTTTTACCCGCATTACTTGCTTTCTGGAAGTATAGTAAGGATGAATTCTTTTGTTTTAGTCTATGCCGGATTTATTATCGCCTTGATCATAAAGTTTCTGAAGAAAAGCCGGGCTTCCGGTTTAGTTAAAGAGGCTTTTTTGTCCATTTTTTTGCTTGTCATATGTAATCTCTTCATAGCTTTTACATTGCATCAGATAGAAAACGGGATTCCTTATTTGTTTTTGAGCCTGGGGATTATCCATAACCTCATGGATAGGTCTTTAATTTCCGCGGGTTTTTTAAAACACAGACAGCTTTTTCGCTTATGCGTTGCTTCTGTTTTTTTCGCGGTCGCTATTTTTGATGCGGCAATATTTAACGAAAGGATAAATAATTCCAGGATGGTGAATTCTCTTTCCTTTACCCGGGATAATGATGGATCCCGTCAGCTGCCTTCTGAGCTTAGGTTCATGTCGTTTTCCGTGCCTTTTTATTGGCAACCGATGCGCGCCAGAGACCTGCGCGATGTCTGCGAATTCTTCAAAAATAAAGAGGACAATTTCTTTTTGTTCGGGGATTTCTCCGTTCTTTACGCTCTGACAAAGAGGCCTTCGGTGAACCCTTCATTATGGTTTCACGGAGGCCTGACTATCCCGGGCTTTAATTCCGATAGATTTACTTCCTACGAAGACGAATTATTGCATAATTTTAAAAAGCTTAATGTCAAATATGTAGTCATTGAAAATGAAGGCATCACTTTTTCCAGGGTAAAGCTTACTGATTTTAGCAGGTTGAATTCTTTTATCGGGAAAAATACTTCTGGTTTAAAGGATTTTGGATGGTTTAAGATCATCCGGCTTAAACAGGTTTTGTGATCTTTTTTTGCCTCTCTTAAAAAGACGATTTTTTTGCACTGCAATAAATAAGGATTCTGGCGTTCATCCCTCGGTTTACCTGCCGGTTTTGTTTTGTGCTGTCGTTATTCTGTGTTAAAATGGTAACCTAAAAGGAAGCCGGCTGGCGGAGTTTTAAAAAGGCAAAATAAAAGAATGCTTAAAATTAAAGATCTATCTGTAAAAATATCGGGTAGGGAAGTCCTTTCCGGTATCAATCTTGATATTAAAAGAGGAGAAAGGGTCGCTTTACTGGGGCCCAATGGTTCGGGAAAGACCTCTTTGCTTATGGCAATAATGGGTTTTTCCGGGTATGAAGTTACGAAAGGGGAGATCATCTTTGACGGAAAACGCATTAACGACTTAAGTATCGATCAGAGAGCCCGCCTGGGTATCGGGTTAATGTTTCAGAAACCTCCCGCGATAAGGGGGATAAAGACAGCGCAGTTACTGAATATGTTAAAGAGGGTTGGTTTTGACATAGAAAAGGAAGCGAAGATACTTAAGCTCGAAGATTT
>JAFGET010000094.1 GCA_016931435.1 Candidatus Omnitrophota bacterium | reverse complement strand
AGACCCCCGGATTAGGCACGCAGGTCAAAGAACAATTTTTTACAGATAGATTCTTAAAGAAAAACCTGAATGATCTGGCAGGCATAGAAGCGATAACCGGCGCGACCATTTCTTCAAGAGCGGTAATAAGGGCGGTAGAAGAAAAGGCCGTTACGATCGGAAGATTAATTCAAGATGGAGAATAAACTCATAGTTTCGGTATCTCCTCATTTACATAAAGGGGAATCCGTAAAGAGGATCATGTGGTTTGTGACGGCAAGCCTCGTCCCGGCCGGCATCGCGGGGGTATATATTTTCGGTTTAAAGGCGCTGGAGGTTATTGTTTTAGGAGTCGTCTCGGCTTTGATATCAGAGGCAGTGTTGCAATTATTGACTAAGAAAAAGGTAAGTATTTTCGACGGTAGCGCATTTCTCACTGGATTGCTTTTGGCTTATAATCTTCCTGCCGATGTTCCTTTTTGGTTGCCGATCGCTGGTTCATTTTTTGCGATTGCTGTGGCAAAACATGCTTTCGGAGGATTAGGGCAGAATATCTTTAATCCTGCCTTGGCAGGAAGGGCTTTTTTAATGGCTTCCTGGCCCAAATACATGACTTCTTTTGTCGTTCCTTTTAGCCCGGATACGGTGACCTGCGCTACTCCTTTAGCCGCAATAAAAGAGTCAAAATTAATAGAGCATATTTCTTACCTGGATCTATTTTTAGGGAAACGAGGCGGTTGTATCGGAGAGGTTTGCATAGCAGCCCTTATTTTAGGAGCTGTTTTTTTATTATGGAAAGGTTATATCAGCTGGCATATACCTTTAAGTTATATAGCCACTACGGCTATATTTACTCATATATTCGGCAGGCAAGGATCTTTGAGCGGGGATTGGCTTTTCAGTATCTTAAACGGCGGTTTGATATTAGGGGCTTTTTTTATGGCTACCGACTATGTCACTTCACCCCTGACAAGAAAAGGGCAGGTCGTATTCGGTATCGGTTGCGGCCTGTTGACCTTTGTCATAAGGGCCTGGGGAGGTTATCCCGAAGGAGTATCTTATGCCATATTGATGATGAACGCAGCCACCCCTTTGATAGACCGCTACACCAGCAACAGGATCTACGGAACAAAGAGTTTATAGGCCATAGGGCCGGTTATTTATGAAGAATCTATTTAATGAATTCCTAAAAGGCATAATCAAAGAAAATCCTACATTTGTTTTACTCTTAGGGTTATGCCCGACTTTGGCGGTCTCTGTTTCTATGATCAACGGGCTGAGTATGGGGCTTGCCGCTACTTTTGTTATCTTAGGCTCTAACCTTATTATTTCTTCCATTAAAAGGTCTATCCCGGATAAGATAAGGATACCTTGCTTTATAGTGGTTATCGCTACTTTTGTCACGATAATAGAATTAGTGATGAAAGCTTATAGTCCGGCGCTGAACAGGGCGCTGGGGATATACGTGCCTTTAATCGTGGTAAACTGCATAGTTTTAGGAAGAGCGGAGGCATTTGCCTCAAAGCAGAGGGTGTTCAATTCCCTATTAGATGGCTTAGGGATGGGTATAGGCTTTACCCTGGCTTTAGTTTTAATTTCCGGGATAAGGGAATCATTAGGCTCAGGTAGACTTTTAGGTATTACTATTTTTAAAGGTTTTGAGCCGGTGCTTATTTTCAGCATGCCTTCCGGGGCGCTTTTGATCATCGGGCTGCTTTTAGGTTTTTTTAGCCTTATAAAAGGAAAGAGATCATGAACATAGCGCAGTTCCTTACTATCTTTATTTCTTCGGTATTTATCTATAACGTGATATTATCCCGTTTCCTGGGACTGTGCCCTTTTTTGGCTATTTCCAAGGAGTCGAAGCCGGCGCTGGCAATGAGCTTGGCGGTTACTTTTGTAATCGTCATGTCGTCGATGATCACCTGGGTGATATATAGATTTTTACTGGTGCCGTTTAATATCACTTATTTACGCACCATATTTTTTATACTGGTCATCGCTACTTTCGTGCAGCTCGTTGAGATGGTGATCAGGAAGATAAGCCCCGCGATGTATCGGTTTTTCGGCATATACCTGGCTTTGATAACTACAAACTGCGCGGTCCTGGGAGTAGCGGTGATGAACATCGATATGTTTTTTGTAAAAAACAAGGCAGTGGCAGGAAGTTTTTATTTTTCACTGTTCCAGGGGTTTAGCGTAGGAGTAGGTTTTACTTTGGCGATGTTACTTATGTCCGGAATAAGAGAGAGGCTTGAGTTTTGTGATGTGCCTGAGTCTTTAAGGAATTTCCCCATTGCTTTTATCATAGCTTCTATAATGAGTTTAGCGTTCATGGGGTTCAATGGTTTCAGGTTCTAGGACTTCTTTACTTTTTAAAAAGACATGGACATTTTTATACCCATTTTAGCTTTAGGAACATTAGGGTTGTTTTTTGGGGTGGGCCTTGCTGTCGCTGCAAAGAAGCTTAAGGTAAAAGTAGACCCGCGCCTTGAGAAAATATACGGGCTTCTTCCTGGAGCAAACTGCGGTGCTTGCGGAGGCGCAGGGTGTTTCGGGTTTGCCGAGTCCCTTTTAAGCGGAAAACTTAGCCTTGGAGCCTGCCGGGTGGCCGAAGAGAAGTCACGGCAGATGATCGCCGAGATATTAGGCCAAGAACTTAAAGAAAAAGTAAAAATGACCGCATCTTCTCATTGTAACGGAGGTAAAAAGGTAAAGGAACGGTTTATCTATCAAGGGATAAAAGATTGTGTTTCGGCCAATGTTTGTTTAGGCGGTCAAAAAGACTGTGTTTGGGGGTGCCTGGGGTTGGGTGATTGCGTGCGGGTTTGCCCTTTTGGCGCCATAAAGATGACGGATGATGGGTTGCCCGAAGTAGATAAAGACAAATGCGTCGGCTGTAACAGGTGTGTCGAAGCCTGCCCCAAAAAATTATTTACCCTCATTCCTTCTGAAAAAAAAATCTACGTTGCGTGTAGTTCTTGCGATTCAGGAAAAGATACCAAAGCGGCTTGTCCCGTAGGTTGCATCGCCTGCCGTAAATGCGAAAAGGCTTGCCCTTATGGGGCTATACATATAGTGGATAATTTAGCGGTGATAGATTATAATAAATGTACCTCATGCGGCGAGTGCGTTAAAGTTTGCCCCATGAATACGATAAGGATAAGGGAATGAAAATAGCGATTTTTGCTTCAGGCAGAGGGACGAACTTTTCAGCTATTTTAAACGCGGTAAAAAAGGGCAGGATTAAAGGCAAGGTGGCTCTTTTAGTCTGCGATAATCCTAAGGCAGCAGTTATTAAGAAGGCCACGCGCGCCAAGATAAAGATAGCCTTGGTTGAAAAGAAAGATTATTTAAGTAAAGATGATTTTGAAAAACAGGTCATTCGTCATCTTAAAGAGAATAAAATCGATCTTGTAGTCTTGGCCGGTTTTATGCGTATTTTAGGCGCCAGGCTTGTGCGCGGCTATAAAAATAAAATCATTAATATCCATCCGGCCTTACTTCCGTCTTTTAAAGGCGCTTGCGGCATCAAAGACGCTTTTGATTACGGCGCCAAGGTGACCGGGGTTACGGTTCATTTTGTGGACGAAAAGACCGACCACGGCCCGATAATCCTGCAAGAGCCGGTAGAGATTAAACAAGGCGATACCCTAGAATCGCTTGAGGCCAGGATCCATAAGAGCGAACACCGGCTTTATCCTGAAGCGATAAGGCTTTATGCGCGCGGGAAATTAAAAATAGAAGGAAGAAAAGTAAGGATTTTAAAAGGGGCCGGATAATATTTCCGCCTGGTTGTAGCTGGTTAAGTTATTGGTAAGCAGGTTGGCTATTTCTACTGCTAAGAAGTCCTTGAAGTTATAAGACTTTAAAGTGTAAGCCACAATCTTTAATATTTCTTTATCGATATCCGCGTCTTGCTCTACTTCCGGCTTTTGGAATTTCAGCTTAATGCGGTATTCAATCTGATCGGCGATAAATTCCTCAAAAGTTATATCCCGGCAGTTTAAATATTTCCCTTCCTTGTCCCCTAATACGGCAAAAGACATAGCGGTATCCTGCACGGTGCGGTGCTGGTATTCAAGCCAGGAAATAAAATTATAGGCTACTTTTTTTAAGTCCTGGACGTAGAATATCTCTCTGGTCTCAATCCCGTTTTTTATATCGGCAACAACTAAAGAGAAAAATCTTATTTCTTTTTCCTCCCCGCGCTCAAAACTGAAGAGCGTGCGGTGGATGACCCGGAATACCTTATTTATTTTTTCCAGGTTTTCTTTATTATACTTGAATTCCTGGATTTTTTCCTTTTCCGGCACGGCCCTGATCAGGTATTCAAGCTTAAGCGACCCAGATTTAAATCGCGTATTAGTGTGGTCGATGCTAAATTTTTCCGTATATTTCTGGGGTGTATCGGATTTTATGAACATATCTTCAATGGGTAGGTAAATCCATAAAGTCGATCCGGCCATTTTTGCCTTTATATCGATACCGTATTCTATTTTACAGATTTTCTCCAGGGAAGATTCGATGTTTTCTCTGCTATAGGTAGGATTAGGTCGATAGTTACATCCGGTAAGAAGAGCGGCTGCAAGGCATAAATTAAGGCCGGTTTTTACCGAACTCCTGAAAAATTGCCTCAATTTCGTCATAATTCAGCTCTTCTTTAGCAACGAGTTCTTTTGCCAGGCGGTCAAGGAGGGGTTCTTCTTTTTTAAGCAGATCGCTGACTTCTTTTAAGCAGGATTGCATTATTTCCTGTACGTCTTTATCCAGTCTTGATTTAGTTTCTTCGGAGATCAAAGTAATGCCTCCCAGGCGCCTATAAAAATCTAAGGCGTGAAAATCTCCCAAAAGGCCGCTTTTACCCATTCCCATACGCCAGGTCATATTATGCGCGGTATAGAGAGCGTTGGCAAAGTCTCCCCCTACTCCGGAAGTTGTATACCCCAGCTTTATCTTTTCAGCGGCATAAGCGCCCAGGGATATCCTGATGTCGTTTAAAAGCTGCTGCTGGTCTTTTATTAATGTTTCTTCCCGTTCGGGGACCCAGGTTGCTCCTCCCGAATGTCCGCGCGGCGTAATGGTAATTTTAAAGACATCTTTTGAAGCTACTAAAAGATAAGTGACTATAGCATGGCCAGCTTCGTGGTAAGCTACCTGCATTTTTTCTTTTTCGGTCATCTTGATCCTGCGCTTGATACCCAGGGCAATCCTTTCTCTGGCATCATCGATGTCTTTCATGGTGATCAGGGGCCTTTTATTACGCACGGTAATAAGCGCCGCTTCCCGGATAATATTTGCCACATCCGCGGGGCTGTTGCCTACGGTGATCCGCGCCAGGCGGTCGATTTTTACGTCATTTTGGTCAAATTGGACTTTTTTCAGGTAATAAGCGAAAAGCTTTTCTCGATCCTCAAGAGTCGGCTTATCCACGTAAATTTTACGGTCAAATCTCCCGGGCCTCAAAAGCGCCTCATCCAGGTAATACTCCGGCATGTTTGTAGCCCCGATGATGACCACATTTAAGTCTTTTTCTTTTAAGCCGTCCATTTCGACTAGTAATTGGTTCGTGGTAGTATTTGTCTCAGTCTGCCCTCCGAAGCCTTTTTCCGCGGACCTTTGCGCACCTACGGCGTCTATTTCATCGATAAATATTATACAGCCTCCTTCAAGCTCCGCGAGCTGCCGGGCGCGCTTAAAAAGGCTGCGTATTCTTCCCGCGCCCACCCCCACAAACATCTCTACAAACTCAGAGCCGGACATGGCAATAAAAGGCATGCCTGCTTCGGTAGCTATGGCTTTAGCCAGATAAGTCTTGCCGCATCCCGGAGGCCCCAACATGAGTATGCCTTTTAAGATCTTGCCGCCGATACGCTGTAACTCCGCCCGGTCTTTGATCAATTTTACTACTTCAAGGGCCTCTTGTTTTGCTTCATCCATGCCGATTACGTCATTCCAGGTGATGCCTATTTGTTGTCCGGCCACGGATTTTTTTTGAGCCTGGGCAAAGCTGCTGAAGCCTCTTTTAAAGAATACCCAGTAATACATAAAGACAAAGACCATACCCTGGACAATACCTACGGTTATCCAGATCAGGATCTGCAGGGGGTAGGTAGCAAGCTGCGATTGGCGTAAATATGATTCTGCCTCATTCCACGCCTTTATGCCGTTTATTATGACTATGACCAGGGATAAGACTAATAAAGAGAGGACGGTGATTAAAAGTATTCTTATCCAGTAGAGGTTCAGGTAAAATTTTATTTTTTTCCAGTTCATTATTTCTCCTTTAATCGAGTAAACCTAAGATTAACATATTAGATCTGCTTAGTCAAATCATTTTCTCTTGACCTCATCGTAAAGACGCATATAATATACATACTTTAGCTTATATTAATAAACCTTAAAACTACAGGAGATGCTATGGCAAAAATAAAGAGAGTCACAGGCAGGCAGATTTTAGATTCCCGCGGTAACCCCACCGTGGAAGTGGATATAATTTTAGATTCCGGTATTTTAGCAAGAGCTGCTGTTCCATCGGGAGCCTCTACGGGGGACAATGAGGCTTTAGAATTAAGGGATGGCAATAAGGCTAAGTATTTAGGTAAGGGGGTTCAAAAGGCGGTGGAGAACATAAACCTGCTGATCGCTCCCAAGATCAAAGGTAAAAACGCAGATTTTAGAATAATCGACTCTCTCCTTATAAAAGAAGACGGTACGGAAAACAAATCCCGCTTAGGCGCCAACGCTATTCTTGGCGTATCTATGGCGGTAGCTAAGGCGGCGGCCTTAAGCAAAAAACAGCCTCTTTATAGATTTTTAGGAGGCGATAAGGCTAGGATTCTTCCGGTCCCCTTGATGAATATATTAAACGGAGGGATGCATGCCGATAATAACCTGGATATACAGGAATTTATGATCATGCCTATCGGGGCTCCTGTCTTTAGCGAGGCCTTAAGGTATGCTACGGAGGTATTTCATAATTTAAAGTCCCTTCTGAAATCCAAAAAATTATCCACTTCCGTCGGTGACGAAGGAGGTTTCGCCCCGTCTTTAAATTCTAATGAGGAGGCGCTGACCCTGATCCTGGAGGCTATCGAGAAAGCCGGTTATAAGCCGGGCAAGGATATTTATTTGGCATTAGACTGCGCTGCCACTTCATTCTATAAAGACGGTTCTTATCAGTTTGATGGCGGTAAGAAGAGCGCTTCTGATCTGATCAGCATATATTCGGGTTGGGTGGATAAATACCCCATTGTTTCTATTGAGGATGGTTTATCCGAACATGACTACAGCGGCTGGAAAGATATGACAGCCAGGCTGAAGGATAAGCTGCAGCTGGTGGGAGACGATATTTTTGTAACTAACCCTAAGATTTTTCTCTCCGGGATCAAAGATAAGATCGCCAACGCTATTTTAGTCAAGGTCAATCAGATAGGGTCTCTTTCTGAGACCCTGGAGGTAGTCGATATAGCGGCTAAGAATAAATATAAAGCGGTCATATCACATCGCTCTGGTGAGACAGAGGACGTGACTATCGCTGACCTTGCGGTAGCGACCGGCGTGGGACAGATCAAGACCGGTTCTCTTTCCCGTACTGACAGGGTCTGTAAGTATAATCAACTCTTAAGGATAGAAGAGGAGTTGGGCAGAAAGGCAGTCTACGCAGGAACAAAATGGTAATAAAAAAAACCTTCTGGATTTACGTAATTGCCGCGATTTTGCTGATCATATTTTTACCGGGCTATTCAAAGCTGCAGGAGTTAAGGGATAAAAACAGGGATTTAGCGGATGATATCAAGCGTCTGGAAAAAGAAAATTTTTCCCTGCAGCAGGAGCTTAAACGCATAGAAGCAGACCCGCTCTATCAGGAAAAAATCACGCGTGAAAAAATGGGCGTTGTCCGCAAGGGGGAAGTT
>JAFGET010000093.1 GCA_016931435.1 Candidatus Omnitrophota bacterium | reverse complement strand
TATCTTGTATTCATCTTTTACGATCCCGGACATAGCCGCGACCTGATCTGAATTCAAACCGGCGCAATTTATTACGAAACGGCTGAAAAATTCAAAATTCCCTTCTCTGGTATCTTGTACGAAAATCTCAAAGCCGTCTTTTACCTTACCTATTGCGGTTACTTGCGTATTATAAGCGATCATACCTGCCTGGCTTTCGAACTGAAAAAGTAATGCCTTCATAAAACTATGCGTATCCAGGATCCCTGTTGAGGGAGAATATATGGCTTGAAGACAATCTATGTTCGGCTCTAAGCTCTTTGTCTCTTTCTGCGAAAGTATCTTTAAATCAGTAACGCCGCTGGCTAAACCGTTTTCTAAGAGGCCTTGTAAATCGGGGATTTCCTCTTTCTTAGTGGCTACAATAAGTTTTCCTATTTTTTTATGCGGAATTTTATTCTGGGTACAGAAGATATAAAGCAGTTCTTTGCCTTCTAAGCAGGTTTTGGCTTTAAGAGAATCCTTAGGGTAATATATTCCGGCGTGGATCACCTCGCTGTTGCGGGAGCTGGTTTCCTGGCCGAAACTAGGATTTTTTTCTACTACCAATATATTCTGCCCGGACTTTGAAAGCCTGGCCGCAACTGCTAAACCGATAACACCGGCTCCTATAATTGTAATATCAACCTGCTCCATGGTTTTGTACTATAGCAAAAAATACCCCGCTCTACAAGCGGGGTATTTTTTATATCAGCGCAAAATTAATCCCTCCCATGAATGGGATTATGCTTTTTCTGCTCGGGATGAATCCCCGGGCTTTAAGCCCGGGGAGATTCAATTTTCTACACTAATCCCTGATCCAACATTGCATCGGCCACTTTAACAAACCCGGCGATGTTGGCGCCATTGACGTAATTGATATAACTGCCTTCTTTTCCGTATTTGACGCATTGTCCGTGTATCGCCACCATTATCCCATGCAGCCTTTGGTCTACTTCCTCCCGGCTCCAGGATAAACGTAAGCTATTCTGGCTCATCTCAAGGCCCGAAGTAGCCACCCCTCCGGCATTAGCAGCTTTGCCGGGGGCATAAAGTATCTTTGCCTTCTGAAATACTTCTACGCCTTCTGGTGTCGTAGGCATATTCGCTCCTTCGCCTATTGCGATACAGCCGTTTTTTACCAATGCTTTAGCATCATCCGCGTCAATTTCGTTCTGGGTGGCAGAAGGAAAAGCAATATCGCATTTGACTGACCACGGCTTCTTGCCTTCGTGATATTTACACTTGAACTCTTTGGCGCATTCCTTGATCCTGCCGCGGCGGTTGTTCTTTAGGTCCATCACGTACTTCAATTCTTTAGAATCAATTCCTCCCTCATCGCAGATAAAACCATTGGAGTCTGATAAAGTCACGACTTTTGCCCCCAATTGTATAAGTTTTTCTACGGTATATTGCGCTACATTCCCTGAACCGGAGACCGCGCAGACCTTGCCTTTTAAAGTCTCTCCTCTGGTCTTAAGCATTTCCTGCACGAAATATACGCAGCCATAACCTGTTGCTTCGGGACGAATGAGGCTGCCGCCCCAATTCAGGCCTTTACCGGTTAAAACACCGGTGAATTCATTGCGTAATCTTTTATACTGTCCGAACATAAACCCGATTTCTCTGCCACCTACTCCGATATCGCCCGCAGGGACATCGGTATTCTCTCCGATATGCCGGGATAATTCGGTCATAAAACTCTGGCAGAAACGCATTACTTCATTATCGGATTTACCCTTAGGGTCAAAATCAGAACCGCCTTTGCCTCCGCCCATAGGAAGAGTGGTAAGGCTGTTCTTAAAAACCTGCTCAAAGGCTAAAAATTTTAAGACCCCTAAATTCACGCTGGGATGAAAACGCAAGCCCCCTTTATAAGGACCGATAGCGCTGTTCATCTCGATACGAAAACCTCTGTTTACCTGAAACTCTCCTTTATCATCCGGCCAGGGGACGCGAAACATTATCACCCTCTCCGGTTCCGTCATTCTTTCCAATACCTTTGACCTTGCATACCTGGGATTTTTTTCAATAAAAGGCATCAAGGACTCAGCTACTTCCTCGACTGCCTGATGGAACTCGGGTTCCCCCGGATTTTTAGCGATGACCATCTTCATGAAACTTTCTACTCTATTTGACATATATGCCTCCCTGCATATTACTGCCTGACAACATAATCAAGCATGGCGCACGCCGCCTTTTTACTCATACCCATTGCTTCTATAACCGTCCCTTCACCTCCTACGATATCTCCTCCGGCAAAGACTCCTTTGATAGAGGTCTCCATAGTATCGGGGTCGACCACCACATCCCCATACTTATCGGTCTTAAGCTGTGGAGTAACTTTTGTTAAGATCTGGTTTGCCTGTAATCCCACGGCAATAACTGCCATATCGCAACTTATTGCAAAATCGCTTCCCGGGATGTCCACCGGCCTTCTTCTGCCGGATTCATCCGGCTCTGCCAATTCGCACTCAAGCAAGCGCATCTTAGAAACAAACCCTGATTCATCACCTATAAACTCAAGCGGCTTGACTAAAAATTTAAATTTTATGCCTTCCTCTTTGGCGTGTTCTATCTCAAGCCTCCTGGCAGGCATCTCTATTTCGGTGCGGCGATAGACTATAGTCGTATCCGGCTGTATACCGTTCATCTTCTGAAGCCTTAAAGCCACTCTTGCGGAATCCATTGCGGTATTGCCTCCCCCGATAATAATGATATGCTTGCCGATACTGACCGGAGTATGGAACCGGGGAAATTTATACGCCTGCATAAGGTTTACCCGCGTCAAAAATTCGTTGGCAGAATAAATATTACAGAGATTTTCTCCGGGAACCTTCAAAAATGAAGGGATCCCCGCTCCTAATCCTAAGAAAACAGCGCGATAACCATCTTTCAAAAGATCATCCAAGGTTTTAGTCTTTCCAATGATAAAGTTGGGGATGATCTTGACTCCTAATTTCTCAAGATAATTTATTTCAACGTCCAGAATATCCCTCGGCAGCCTCAAAGGAGGTATCCCATAACGTAACACCCCTCCGCTTTGATGCAGCCCTTCAAAAATAACTACCTTAACTCCTTTACGCGCCAGCTCTCCGGCGCAACATAAACCTGCCGGGCCCGAGCCTACTACCGCTATTTTCATTTTCGAAAAACGCGCCTCATCCTGAGAGCCGACTTCGATCCCTTCCTTTATCCCGTAATCTCCTATAAATCTCTCCAAAAAATGGATATTTATAGCCTGTTCGCTTGCATAAGGAGATCCTTTTTTGGTCAATACGCAGGCGCGGCGGCACTGGTATTCTGCCGGGCAGACCCTTCCGCAGAGAGAAGGAAAATTGTTCTTCTGCCTGATCGTAAGATATGCTCCCCTGTAGTCTTTTTGGGTGATCTGATAAATAAAAGTCTTTATATCTATGCCTACGGGGCAACCTTCAATACAGGTAGGATTCTTACACTGCAGACAGCGGCTGGCTTCTAAGGCAGCTTCTTCTTCATTATAACCTAAGACTACTTCCTCAAAGCCCTTGATCCTCTCAGAAGCTTCCAGTTCTTTTATTTTTACGGGTGATTTTTTCATCTATACCTACTTTAGCCTTAACTGACAAATATGTTTTTCCTGTTCTGAATAGATGCGGTTCCTTTTTATCAATTCGTTCCAGTCTACGAGATTCGCTTCAAATTCCGGGCCGTCTACGCAGCTGAATTTAGTCTGGCCGCCGACACTCACCCGGCAACATCCGCACATGCCCGTAGCATCCACCATGAGGGCGTTTAAAGAAACGGTCGTTTTCACCGAAAAATCGGCAGTTACCTGGGCGACTTTCTGCATCATCGGTATCGGCCCGACCGCGTAGACCAAAGCATATTTATCTTTTTTAAGAAGTTCGCCTAAAATATCGGTAGTAAAACCTTTTCTTCCGGAACTTCCGTCATCGGTGACAATAAGGCACTCATCCGATACGCCTTTTAATTCCTCCTCCAGTATCAATAATCCCTTATTCCTTGCACCTAAAATGGAGGTAATCTGGTTGCCTGCCTCTTTAAGAGCCCTAGCTACCGGATATATCTCGGCTATACCTACGCCCCCGCCCACCAGGATGACCTTGCCGTAATTTTTGACCTCAGTAGCATGGCCTAAGGGGCCGACAATAGAATATAAGTAATCTCCGGTATTTAACCTTCCCAGAAGGCGCGTGGTCAAGCCTATTTCCTGGAAAATTATAGTAATAGACCCTTTTTGCTTATCCGAAGAAACTACGGTAAGAGGGATCCTTTCCCCCTCTTTAGCCACCATCAACACCACAAACTGCCCGGGGAGGGCTTTTTGGGATATCTCGGGAGAAAGAACTTCAAGAAGCGTGACTTTACTATCTTTTGTACTAGAAAGTATCTTTTTCGATATAACCTTCATAAACTTATTTCTTCCTAAAAAAAGAAAAACGCCCTTATTTATCTTTTATGGAGCATTACCTTATGCCATTAACCTAAAAAATATGCCGCCGGGCAAACAGGTAATTCCCAAAGTAATACAGGTTTCCCTGTATCCGAAGATAAAAAAGGACGTCCTTGTCCTTATATAAATATGTTTGAATTATATTACCACAGCAAATACGGTTGTCAATAGAATTATAGCCGTTGTCGCTGATAGGATAAACAATTTACTGTTTTTATTAAAAATAGAATTTCGTTGAATTGCCGTAATATATATAGTATATTGATGTTGCAGCTGTTCCCAAAACCTAAACAAGCGAAAAATGGCTATAGATTTAAGCATCGGGTTAAGCTTCGAGAAAAATCCTGTTTCGGCAGGCAAAGAGGCGCTGGAACAGGCTTTCTCGAAAAGATTCAAAATAAAACCCTCGCTGGCAATCGTATTCTGCTCTACTGACCTATCCTCTCCCGCTTTATTAAAAATACTTGGCATGTCTCTTGGTGAGCGCGTGCCTATCATCGGCTCAAGCAGCCCGGTGATAATCTCAGACCAGGGTATATTTAAACACGGATTATTATTGATGCTCATCAGCCTGCCCGAAGGCACATATTGCGAAACAGCTTTTTCCAAGGATATCGCCTTAAAAAGCCCTTTTGGCGCAGGAGCAGAATTAGGAGAAAAACTCCTTTCGAGTTTCATAAATAAGAAAAGGCACCTGGGGGTAATGTTTTCCGACCGTCCTTTTGAAGAAGAATCAAGTATAATTTACGGCCTGCAGGAACGGATGGGAAAGAGTTTTCCCATTTTAGGGGCCTCGATAGCAGATACTTTAAATTTCTCAAAAACGCACCTTTATTATAAGCAGGATCTGCTTAATAACAGCGTAACCGGGATGCTCTGGGGCGGAAACTTTAATTTTGGGATAGGCATAAAACACGGATGGAAACCTTTAGGCAAACCCCGCTTTGTCACCCGCTCTGTTAATAACAAAGTCTTTGAAATAGACGGTATATCCGCGGCAAAAATATATGAGGATTATTTCGCCGCGGATATATCCAAATTACAAAAAGAACTTAAATTTATTTCCGTCCTTTACCCTATGGGGATACAACTAGGCGAAGGAAAAGAATATCTACTGAGGAACATCCTCGCTATAGAAGAAAACGGCTCACTGACCTTCCAGGGCAATATACCCGAAGGCAGCCAGATACATCTTATGATCGGCACTAAAGAATCCCTGCTTTCAGCCACTAAAAGCGCGGTGATGGAAGCTAAAAATAACATGGAAAATAAAATTGATTTTTTTCTTGTATTTGACTCTATTTCACGATATATCTTACTAAGGAAAGAGGCTCACCTTGAACTGGATATTATAAAAGAATCCGCGGGCAAAGATATCCCGGTCATAGGATTATACACATGCGGAGAAGAAGCGCCCTTCGGAGCAATAGGATATTACGGGCAGACGTATTTCCATAACCAGACCATCACTATTTTAGCCGCGAGCGCATAAAAAATGTTCGACCTGGGCGTTTTACTTAATTTCTTGCAATTTTTAAGCATCATCGCTCTTGCTGTCTTGGGTGTAATGCTTAAACTAAAGATGGACAAGATCGCCTTGCTTGAAAAAGCACTGGTCAAATTAAGAAGATCCCTGGAAGAAATGGACGAACAAGCGAAGCTTATCGTGCGTACGGATATGGAATTAAATAAAATCCAGGAAGAACTGGATAAAAAAATAAGCGGCTTATACGCGTTACAGAGGCTTTCTAAGACGATCAGCACAACCCTGGAGGCGCCGCAGGTATTTAAAAAGATAACCGCCGCTTATGTCGAAGAGCTGGGATTCGAAAAAGCCTGCGCCTTCTTGTGGGATGACGCGGATAACAGGTTTGTCCTGCATTTAAATATCGGCTACCCCGAAGAACAAATACGCGAAATATTGTCTCACGTAAACACGGATAAAAATTACTATAACGAATTGATTAAAAACGAAGTGGCCGCTTCTTCACTTTCCTTAAAAGAAAGCGGTGATTTTAACAAAAATAAAATAAACCGCACCTATGGGGTCAGCTCATTTGTCATAGCCCCGATAATGCCTAAAGAGGGCAATAAAGGCTTTTTATGCATCGGCAGGGAAAGTACCGAAATGGCTACTACCGAGGGCGACGAAGAAATAATCACTATCCTGACAAACCAAATAGGCCAGGCCATAGAAAACGCTCGTTTATTTGAAAAAACTTGGCGCACGCAACAGGACCTGGAAAAGAAGGTCGAAGAAAGGACGCACCAGTTGACTACGGCCCTGGAAGAAGTCAGGATAATAAACAAAAGGAAAAGTGAATTCATCTCAAGCGTCTCTCATGAATTAAGGACTCCCCTTACTTCCGTCAAGGGCTATGCGGCGATACTGACCGCGGAAAAACTGGGAAAACTTCCTCCGGCGGTTAAGGAAAGGCTGGAAAAGATCAACCGCCATAGCGATGAGTTGGTCAAGATGGTAAACGATCTTTTGGATATCGCACGTATCGAAGCCGGTAAAACGGTGATGAAGATGGAGTTGTTGGATATCGCTAATATTATCGCTAATATCGTCGACCTTATCATGATCCAATGTAAAAACAAAAACATAGAACTGGCCACGGATATAGAAAAAGATATTCCTTTGATATATTTAGACCGTAATCAAATAGAACGCGTATTTATTAACCTGTTAGGTAACGCGGTGAAGTTTACTCCCGAAGCAGGCAAAATAACCGTAAGGGCCCAGATAAAAAACGAGTTTTTAGAGATCAAGATCTCGGATACGGGTATCGGTATGCCCCCGGAAGCGCTGAAT
>JAFGET010000092.1 GCA_016931435.1 Candidatus Omnitrophota bacterium | reverse complement strand
GCGGTTATATTTTATCACCGTAATTTCACCCAGCGCGAAATGCTTAAAAAAGAAGTGGGTTATCTTAAGGCCAAACTTAATACAGCCAATGAAATATCCCTGGAAAACCAGCGCCTGAGGGATCTACTTTCTTTGAAGCAGGATTCTGCCTATAAAGTTATCGCCTCCCGCGTCATCGGGCACTCCGCGGATAATTGGTCATCCGTGGTGATCATTGACAAGGGAAGCCTGCGCGGGGTCAAAAAAGGGGATGTCGTAATAACCTACCTGGGCCTTGCCGGAAAAGTAATGGAGGTCAGTCTTTCGACCAGCAAGGTCGCCCTGCTTAATGACCCGTCTATATCTGTTTCTGCGATTACGCAGCGCGCCCGCCAGGAAGGTTTGGTTTATGGCACTTTAAGGGGCACCCTGATGATGAAATACCTTACAAAGGAGAGTGACATACGCGTGTCGGATTTAGTCGTCACTTCGGGCTTGACGCAGACATACCCCAAAGGTTTGATCATCGGCAATATCACTGAAATAGGCGAGGAGCTTTCGGGCTTGAGCCGATACGCGGTGATCAAGCCTGCGGTAGACCTTTCAAATATCGAAGAAGTGCTGGTAATCATCCAATGAAGCCTGCCCTGACTGTGGTCAATCTCGGTTTCTTTATAAAAAAAAATTTAAAAAAAATCCCGCGTTTTTTTAAAAGAAAAAAAAGCGGTTTGGATATCCGTATTTTTCTGGCCTTGACATTCATTTTTGGGTTGATGCAGGCTACCGTCATGCATTATTTCAGGTTTTTTGGCACCAAGCCCGATTTCTTCATCATCAGCGTCGTCATCGCCAGCCTTTTTTACGAGCCACGGCGGTCTTTGTTATTAGTTATCTTTGCGGGGCTATTAAAAGACTCGCTTTCAGTTTCTTATTTCGGCATGCATACCGTTTTATTTATTATTTTAAGCGTGCTTATCATCAGGCTCTCTAAGATCATCACCGTGGATAATGATATCGTCCGGTCGGTACTGGTTTTGTTAAGCGCGCTTCTTAATAATATAATGGCAAGGGTGGTATTTTTGTTTTCAGGCAGGGTACTTACCTGGCAGATTTCCTTAAAAGTCATTATCCTGGAGGCATTCTATACTGCCGCAGTCGCATATTTTGCTTTCAGGCTTATCAAATTGGATAGATACCAGTAAAAATGCGCATAAAAATATTCCGTTGGCTGATAGCCTTAGTTTTTATTTTCCTTATGTTGGGGTTAGCCGATCTTCAATTGAGGCAGTCGAAGAAGCTAAGGCAGTTAAGCAATAAGAATTGTTTAAGGTTGATCCCGCAGGAAGGCTGCCGCGGCAAGATCCTTGACCGTAACGGCGAAATCATCGTGGATAATTACCTTTCTTATGACGCCATGGTGCTTGCGGATAGCCCGCTCAAGGCAAGCCAGGCCCTGCTTGAACTGGCCAGGATTTTAAACGAAGATCCGGATAAACTTAAGCGCGCCTTCAGGGAAGGTTTTATAGCTCCTTTTATGCCGGTCGCGGTCGCTAAAAATATAGATATCCGTCAGGCGATAGCGCTGGAAGAATTAAAAGGCGGGATGGGAAATGTCTTTATCCAGCCGCACCCTTTAAGGAAATATCCCTATGCCAGGATGACTTCGCACTTAATAGGCTATGTCAATGAGATCGACCACTGGCGCCTGACGAAGCTGGCTGATTATGGCTATAAGACTAAGGATATTATGGGTTTTGGCGGAGTCGAAGAAAAGTATGATTACTTTTTACGCCAGGAAGAAGGAGCTTTATCGGTAGAAGTCGACCACCGCGGAAGGCTTGTGCGGGTGATCGGTTTTAAGCCTTCTAAGGACGGCAAAGAACTGTCATTGACTGTGGATATAAAAGCGCAAAAGATCGCCGAAGATGCTTTAGGGCAAAAAAGCGGGTGCGTTATTTTGATGGATCCTAATAACGGAGAGATAATCGCTTTGTCCAGTCACCCGGACTTCAACCCTTCGGATTTTGTAAAGAAAAGGAGCCTGGATTCCTTTAGCGACCTTTTTTCCAGGAAGGATTCTCCGTTGACCGACCGCGCGATCACCGGTATGTATCCTCCGGGTTCGGTTTTTAAGCTGGTGGTAGCTTCTGCCGCGCTTGAGACCAAGAAGGTCGATTTGGATACCGGTTTTTTCTGTTCGGGAAGCGTCAACGTGGGAAAGCGCAAGTTTGCCTGCTGGTCGAAGCATGGCCAGCAGGATCTTATGGAGGCGATCAAGCATTCCTGCAACGTATTTTTTTACCGCACAGGTTTGGCCTTAGGCCCGGACTTGATCAGTGAATATGCCCTGAGATTTTCGTTCGGTAAAACTACTGGAATAGATCTTCCGTATGAAGAAAGCGGCCTTGTGCCTAGCCCAATATGGAGGAAAGTGACTCGTTTTAAAAATTGGTATGACGGAGATACGGCTAATTTTGCGATCGGCCAGGGGGATCTTTTGGTCACTCCTCTTCAGGTAACGCGGATGATGGCGGTATTTGCCAATCAGGGGTATCTGGTCAAGCCTTATATATTAAGATCCGTAAGCGGAAAAGACATAAGCGGATATCAAAAGAAGATCAGCCGGATACCGCTAAAAGAAAATACCGTGCAATATATCAGGAAGGCCTTAAAGGAAACAGTCTCAAGCCCCGGCGGAACTGCGCATATCTTGTCTGATCCGCAAATCCCCGTTTCGGTCGCCGGCAAGACCGGCACCGCACAGGTATCAGGAAGCCTCGCCCACGGGTGGTTTGCCGGTTTTTTCCCTTTTGATAATCCCCGGTATGTGATCTGTGTTTTTCTTGAGAA
Organism: Candidatus Omnitrophota bacterium; assembly: GCA_016931435.1. Lineage (GTDB taxonomy): Bacteria > Omnitrophota > Gorgyraeia > Gygaellales > Profunditerraquicolaceae > JAFGET01. The sequence continues at coordinate 19,056 of JAFGET010000092.1, read as the reverse complement.
CGGAGGTTCGGGTTATTGGGCCTGCGGGGTAGCTAAAGAGATTATTGAAAATATGTCTCTTAAAGGATTGATCTGATGTCGGCTTTTACCAGGATCCTTTTGATCGCTTTTTTAATCGCCTGTATCGGGATCTTATCCATATACAGCAGTACTTTTCAGGTAGAGAACGCAAGATGGCACTCGTTATATCTTAGGCAGCTTCTGTGGGTATTGTTGGGATTGGTTTTTTTTATCCTGGCGGCTAATTTTAATTACCGCAGGCTCTGGGATATTACTTATTTCTTATATTTTCTGGCGTTATTTTTGCTGGTTTTGGTGTTCGCCTTGGGCATCATCCGTTTGGGCGCCCAGCGTTGGCTTAAGTTAGCTTGGTTTAATTTTCAACCTTCCGAGATAGTAAAGCTCATCGTGATAATCTTTTTAGCCAGGTATTTCAGCTCAAAGTCCGATTACGACCTTTCTTTAGACGTGCATAAATACGGCCTGGCGCGTTCTTTTATCCTGCCTTTCTCTTACGTGGCCATCCCGGTCTGGTTGATCATGGACCAGCCGGATTTGGGAAGCGCCACCATAATACTTTTTATATTCTTAGGCATGGTTTATTTGTCCGGCGCAAAACTGAGATATATCTTCAGCTTTTTACTCTCGGGCCTTCTATTGCTGCCTGTATTCTGGCATTTTTTAAGAGATTATCAGAGGGATCGGCTGCTGGTTTTTTTAAACCCTAATGTAGACCCTTTAGGCGCAGGTTATACAGTAATACAGTCTAAGATCGCTATCGGCTCAGGCGGGCTTTTCGGTAAAGGGTGGCTGGGAGGCACGCAGAGCCAGTTGCATTTTTTGCCTGAGTCGCACACCGATTTTATTTTTGCTACTTTTTCCGAGGAGTGGGGATTTTGCGGAGTAGCCGTGCTTTTTGTGCTGTATTATCTTTTGATCCGCGAAGGCATGCTTGCTGCGGAAAGTAAAGATGACAGCTTCGCTAGGCTTTTAGCTTCGGGCATCTCTATGATGTTTTGCATCCAGGTCTTGATCAATATCGCCATGAATATGGGGTTTGCCCCGGTTGTCGGGCTGCCTTTGCCTTTGATGAGTTATGGCGGCTCCTCGATGATAGTTACTTTTATTTCTTTAGGGATACTGGCAAATATAGCGAGGCAGAGATGACGGTGGAGGATATTTTAACCCAGGTGGAGAGGCCCGGCCGTTATATCGGAGAGGAATGGAACTGCCCTAAAAAAGATTTTTCCCGCGCTACCATAAGATTTGCCTTATGTTTTGCCGACCTTTATGAGGTAGGCATGAGTAATATTGGCCTCAGGATCCTTTACGGCCTTTTGAATGATATAGCGGATGTTGCCTGCGAAAGGTTTTTTTCCTGCAATCCAGATATGGAGGAAGCCTTAAGGCGCAATAAAAAGGACATATTTTCTCTGGAGTCAAAAGAACCGCTGGGGGCGTTCGATATCATTGGTTTTTCTTTGGGATATGAATTGAGTTATACTAATGTGTTGAATATTTTAGATCTAGGGCGCATCCCGCTTGAATCCTCATTGCGCGGCCCAAGCCATCCCTTGGTCATAGGAGGCGGCCCTTGCGTATTAAACCCGGAACCTATCGCGGATTTTTTTGATTTATTCGTCATCGGGGAAGCGGAAGAAGCGATCATAGAGATCGTTGATTTATACCGCAGGCTTAAAGAAAAATTTAAGTCCGGGAAAATAAGCAAGAAAGAACTTTTGGCCGAATTTTGCGGTATCGAGGGTGTCTACGCCCCTCTTTTATATGACCCGGCGTATGATTCTTCGGGTAGATTAGAGGATTTTAGGCCAAGGTCTCAAGGCCTTCCCCGTAAAATTAAAAAAAGGTTCATCAAGGGCCTGGACAGTTCTTATTTTCCGATTGACTGGCTGGTTCCTTACTCCCAAATAGTGCATGACCGCGTAGCCTTAGAGATCATGCGGGGTTGTCCTAACAGGTGCGCTTTTTGCCAGGCCAGGGTGCAGTATTATCCTTTTAGAAAAAAAGAGATCGATACTATTGTCAGGGCGGCAAGCCAGAGTTATAAACTTACCGGTTATGAAGAGATGTCCCTGGCGGGGTTGTCTGTAAGCGATTATCCTGAGGTAGAGCGGTTAGTTGAAAACCTGGTCGGATTATTCAGGGATAGAGGTGTCTGCGTTTCACTTCCTTCAATAAAGCCCAAGGCTTTAGTGGGCAATCTTTCTTACCTGGTCTCTAAGATTAAAAAGACCGGCCTGACCTTTGCTCCGGAGGCAGCTACCGAGAGGTTACGCAAGTGCCTGAACAAGGAATTCGATTCCGAGGAATTTTTAAGGACATTAGAACAGGCATACGCCTCGGGATATCAGAGGGTAAAATTATATTTTATGATCGGTTTGCCTACAGAATCATTGGCAGATGTGGATGCCATAATCGAGATGGCTTCTTCTATTTCGAAATTAAAGGCGCGTGTAAGCGGCTCTCCGGCCCAGGTCAACATCAGTGTAAATACCCTGATCCCTAAACCGCATACGGCTTTTGAAAGGTTTAGGATGGAAGGTGAGGATTCTATAATCGAGAAACAGGATCATCTGAGGCAAAAAGCTAAAAGAATAAAACGCCTGAAATTAAGCGTGCAAAACATCAAAATGAGCACTTTAGAAGGCATTTTATCCAGGGGAGACAGGAGGCTGTCTAAGGTCATATTATCGGCTTTCCGTAAAGGAGCTAAATTCGACGCCTGGGATGATCACTTTGTTTTTGAAAAATGGCAGGAGGCTTTTTTAGAATCAGGCGTAGACCCCGCTTTTTACCTGAAAGAAAGGCCGCAAGAAGAATTGCTTCCCTGGGAGTTTCTTGATATGGGGGTAAACAAATAACTTATTGCGCTTAAAGGAGATGGAAAGTATAATATAATGTTAGGTAAAAGGTTTTGAAGTCCCTGCCTTAAGTCAAGCTTAGGGCGTCCTGTGAAAGTAAAGCCGCGGAGGTTATTATGGTAAAACGTAAAGATCTAGTTTTAGCGTCGAAGCGCATTAATTATAAATTAAGGATGGCCTTTTATCTGTTTTTTCTGCCTTCGCTCGTCTGTTTTTATTTTGCAGCCAACTATATCTGGCCTCGCCCGGGATTTAAGCTGGATATAATCCTTTATCTTTTAGCGACGCTGATAATCTCCTTTGCGGGATTTATCTTGATAAAACAGGTCTTCGGCCACATCCTTTTTGTGACCCGACAGGCAAAACTTATGGCTTCCGGGGACAGCCGTAGAAGAATAGACGTAAAAAAACAGGATGAGGTGGGTGACCTGGCCGAAGCCTTAAACTTGCTGGTAGCTAATATCCGCACGGATATGAGCGAATTAAAAAGTTACGGCGAGAAGACCGTGGAAATGAACCTTGAGATTCAAAAGAGGGTATTTTTGCTTTCAAGCATGCTGGAGATAAGTTCCCTGATCTCTCAGGGGGCCAGCCTTGAGGATATATTCAAGATCACGGTTGAGAAATCCCGCGCTCTGTGTAATTCCGATGTGGCATACCTGCTTTTCAGGGAACCGGCAGTGGAGACTTTTTACGTAAAAGCGGCGGACGGTTTAAATAGCCAGAGGCTTTTAGGCGTCAATATTTTGTCCGAAGAAAAGATATTTAATGAGGCGATAAGCCAGAGGGCAGTTTTTATTCTGGATGGTGAAAATAAGCTTCCGCAAGAGCAAGGTAGCAGATTCCGCGAAAAATTCAACCTGAAAAACAGCCTGGCTATGCCGGTTTTTTTGAAAGACAGGGTCTTTGCGCTCTTAGGTATAGGCAATAATAAGGATTCATTTGTTTATGCAAAAGACGATATAGGGTTACTGGATGTTCTCTCCCGCCAGGTCGCCATCGCCGTAGAAAATGACCTTCTTTTGCACCGCGTGGAAAAATTGGAGATAAAAGACGGCCTTACCGGCTTATATAACGAAGTATTTATACGCAATTGCCTGCAGGAAGAGATCAGGAGGGCAATGATCTATCAGCGGCCGTGCGCCTTGGTTCTTTTTGACGTGGATAATTTTAAAGAAATACGGAAGAGCCTCGGTTTGCCGCACGCCGAAAGAGTCTTAAAAAAATTGGCGGCTTTGTTTAGAAGTTCGGTCAGCGCCGTCGACCGCGTAGCCAGGATAACTGCGGATGAATTTGCCGTAGTATTACCGGAAAAGAACAAAAGGCAGGCAAAAAATATAGCCGAAGATATCAGAAATAAAGTAGAGAAAGACTTCAGTCAGGAATCCGGCTTAAAGGGGGGAGTCCGTGTATCTGCCGGCATCAGCGAAAACCCCATAGACGGCATTGATGCGGATGAACTATTTTTTAAAGCCAGAGCATCCCTTAGATCAGCTAAGGAGCAAGGCAAAAACCGCGTGGTTTAATCATGAGAAAGGTAATAAACAAACAATTAGGGGAATTGCTCGTCGAGCGCGGTTTGATCAATCTCAAACAGCTAGAAGAGGGCCTGAATCTACAGAAAGAAAGAGGCGGGTTGATCGGTGAGATACTGGTCAGCCTGGGGTTCGTCAAGGAGGAGGATATCGCGCAGTCCTTAACGGCGCAATACGGTTTCCCTTACCTGCCTTTAAACAGTTACGAGATCAGCCCGGAGGTGATCGGTATCATCCCCGGGCGCGTCGTCAAGCAATACATGCTTTTACCTATTGATAAGATAGGAAATAATCTGACTTTAGCTATGTCAAATCCCCTTAATGCGCATGCTATTGAAGATATAGAATTGTTAAGCGGCTGCACGGTGCAGACTTTTGTCTCTACCTCTTCGGATATCAGGGAGGCGATTGACAGGTATTATAAAGATAAATAAGGTACGCTATATATGTTACTAGAGGTTACTAAAGGTTGCATTAATTCAAAAGCAGACCTTGTAACTTTAAACAACTTTTGTAAACAACGTAACCTAAAAACAAAAACATGATTTCTTTAAAAGAGCGCCTTACGGAATTATTGATCACCAATAAGCTGATGACAGAAGAGCAGCTTAAGGATGCCCTCCGTGTCCAGAAAGAGAAAGGGGGCAAACTTAGCGCTATCATCGTAAACCTGAATTTTATCAAAGAAAGTGACCTCATTTCCATATTAAGCCAGGGCCTGGGGCTTCCGCTTATTGATCTAAAGCGTTTTAAGATCGAAAAAGATATCGTAAATATAATACCCGTAGATATCGCGCGTTATTATCAGATCATTCCCGTGTCTAAAATGGGCGATACCGTCACTTTAGCCATGGCCGATCCGTTGAATATTTTTGCTACCGACCATGTATCAGCCTTGACCGGGCTTAAGATCAACCCGATCATTTCTTCGAGCCAGGATATTTTGCAGGCGATAGAGTTGTATTATCCCGATACTACCAGAGACGCTATCAATAACCTTACTAAGGAAATGGAGGCCTCCTCTATAGAATTGATAAAGGAGACAAACGAGGTCCTTCCCAGCGGCCAGGAGTTAAGCGCTATCAGCCTTCAGGCGCCCGTGGTCAAGGTCACGGATATGTTGATCGAAGAAGCGGTGGGTAAAAAGGCTTCGGATATCCTTATTGAGCCTCTGGATAAGAAGTTAAGGGTGCGTTTGAGGATAGACGGCGTGCTGCATGAAAGCCGTTCTCCGTCAAAGAGCATGCACGCTTCGATAATATCGCGGATCAAGGTCATCTCTGATTTGGATATCGCCGAACACAGGCTTCCTCAGGACGGCCGGTTTAAGGCTAGGATCTTAGGCAAAGAGATCGATTTCAGGGTATCGGTGATCCCTTCGAGTATGGGAGAAAAAGTAGCGATCCGTATTTTAGACAAGTCTTCGGTGACGCTGGATATCGAAAAATTAGGTTTTAGCCGGGACGCCGTAGAAAATCTGAAAAGCGTAACGCAATTGCCGCACGGGATGATTCTATCCTGCGGGCCTACGGGCAGCGGGAAAACTACCACATTGTATTCCATATTAAAATTTATCGATTCTCCCCAGAAAAATATCGTTACTGTTGAAGACCCGGTAGAATTTCAGCTTGCCGGGATAAACCAGGTAAGCGCCAGGCCGGAGATAGGCCTTACTTTTGCCGGTTCTTTGCGTTCCATACTCCGGCAGGACCCTAATGTGATCATGATAGGCGAGATCCGCGATTTTGACACGGTGGATATAGCCATAAAGAGCGCGCTTACCGGCCACCTGGTCCTTTCCACATTGCACACCACTACTTCAAGCGGAGCGATAGTGCGCTTGGTTAATATGGGGATCGAGCCTTATTTGATCAACGCTTCTTTGATCTGCGTAATAGCCCAGCGGTTAGTGCGTAAAATCTGCGAGCATTGCAAAGAAGAATACGCGGTCAAAAACGAGATCCTGCAGAAACTTCAACTTGGCGGTCATCCGGATAAGAAAATAAAATTTTACCGGGGCAAGGGCTGCGAACATTGTTATCAAATGGGATATAGCGGCAGGGCGGGCTTGGTTGAGATCCTTATGCTTTCAAGCCGCATCAGGGAGTTGATATTAAGCCGCGTCCAAGAGCATATTTTAAAGGCGGAAGCGGTCAAGGAAGGGATGAAGACACTGCGGCAGGAGGGCTTGAATTTAGCGCTGCAGGGAGTGACTACCTTAGAGGAGATCTTACGCATCACCCCGGCAGACGAGTAAATAAGGCAAAAGGTAAAAGGCAAAAGGTAAAAGTTAAAAGGAAAAATGACGGTTTTTGTTAAGGCTATGTGTGAGTTTAAAACTTCGTTTTACCTTTTACGTTTTTACTTTTGAATTAAAATATGCAGGCACTAAAAGAAAATATAATCGAGATACTTATTAAAAGCAAGCGCCTGACCAGGGAGCAGATCGAAGAGGCATTGAGCGCTCAGAAAGAGGCCCAGGCACCCTTTAAAAAAATCCTGGTCGATAAAGGTTTTATCTCGGAAGCGGAGCTGCTTGCTCTTATATCTGCCCAGCTTTATATACCGATATTGCATCTATCAAAGTATAAATTCGATCCTAAAGTGACAAGGCTTGTCCCCGCTAAGATGGCCAGGCAGCATTCGATCATCCCCCTTTCCTGTATCGGCAATACCCTGACTATAGCCATGGCCGACCCTTTAAATATTTTCGCTTTAGACGATCTGAAAAGTATCACCGGCTGCAATATCGACACTGTTTTAAGCCCGGAGGAAGAGATCGTAAAAGCGGTCCTTGCTCAATACCCGGATGAGCCGGGGAGTATGAAGCATACCCTGGAGGAAGAATTATCCGAGCGCGCGGATGCCGCGGGCACCCAGGTAGAGTTGATCAGGCAGAACGAGATAGAGCTGACGGAGATAATAAAAGAAAGCCAAAAACCTCCCATAGTAAAACTCGTTGAATTGATGCTTATGGAGGCCTTAAAGAAAAGGGCTTCCGATATCCATATCGAGCCGCAGCAGAACGCCCTGCGCATAAGATACCGCGTTGACGGCTCATTGTACGATATATTCCAGGTGCCTAAGAGCGACCAGAACGCGGTATTAGCCCGGGTCAAGATCATTTCCAATATAGATATCACCGAAAACCGCCTTCCTCAAGACGGACGGTTTCAGGTAAGATTTGAAAATAAAGAAGTCGACCTCAGGGTATCAAGCCTGCCTACTACTTTTGGCCAGAAATTTGTGCTGCGCCTGCTGGATAAATCGAATTTGTCTATAGGATTGGATAAGTTGGGGTTTTCTGCTCAGGTCATAGATGTCTTCAACCAGGCTATTGCCAAACCTTTCGGGATGATCTTGGTTACCGGGCCTACAGGTTCGGGTAAATCCACCACCTTATATTCTGTCTTGAATAAGTTAAATACCGTAGAAAGGAATATTGTCACTGTAGAAGACCCCGTGGAATATCAGGTCGAGGGCATAACCCAGATGCAGGTAAAACCCGAGATCAACTTAAGTTTTGCTTCCGGCTTGCGCTCTATTTTGCGTCAAAGCCCCGACGTGATCATGATCGGAGAGATCAGGGATTCGGAGACTGCCGATATCGCTATCAAGGCGTCATTGACCGGGCAATTAGTATTGTCTACCTTACACACCAATGATGCCATATCCAGCATCACCCGGCTTATCGATATGGGGGTTGAGCCTTTTTTAGTCGCCTCCAGCCTGGTTATGCTTTGCGCCCAAAGGCTTTGCCGTAGGCTTTGCATGAAATGCAGGAAGCCCGTGGATATTCCTCAAAGCTTTTTAGATAAGATAGGCTTTGGCGCAAAGGTTGATTTTTATCAGGCGGCGGGCTGTAGTTATTGCAATAACACCGGTTTTTACGGCAGGGTCGCGGTCTTAGAAATTGTGATGGTCAATGACCACTTGCGCGAGATGATCGTGCAGAAGTCTTCGCTTGATGAGATAAAAAAATACGCCGTGGAAAAATTAGGTATGCGCATATTGAGGGAAGAGGCCTTTTTAAAAGTCCAAGAGGGCCTGACAACCCTGGATGAAGCTTTAAGGGTTACGACGGAGACTTAAAACCTATGGAGAAACGGAGGTAACGTGGCGCTTTACCGTTATACGGCAAAAGACAAAGACGGAAAGACGGTGGCCGGGATGCTGGAAGGGGCCTCGGATTCGGAAGTAGCCGAATATTTGCACGGGTCGGGACTGGTAGTGATCGCTATCGAGGCCGCAAAAACAAAAGGAAGGGGCTCAAAGTCAAAAAAGCATAGAGTAAAAACCGACGATCTGGTCATTTTTTCGCGCCAGTTAGCCACAATGATCGATGCCGGGGTCAATCTTGTGCAGGCATTGGGGACTTTGAGCGAACAGATGGAGAACGCCGGGCTAAAACAGGTGGTCGCTTCGGTAAAACAGGACATTGAGGCAGGGATGAATTTCTGCGACGCCTTAGCTAAGCACCCCTCGGTATTTTCCGAACTTTTTATCAATATGTCAAGGGCCGGGGAGGCATCGGGGATGCTTGGCGAGGTTTTAGACAGGTTGGCGACTTACCTTGAGAAGACAGCCGCGCTTGCGCGCAAGATCCGTTCCAGCATGGTTTATCCGGTGATCGTAGTAAGCATGGCCATATTGATCACCGCTTTTTTATTGATCAATGTAGTCCCTACTTTTAAATCGGTATTTGAGCAATTGGGAAGCACTCTGCCGCTACCGACCCAGATCCTTATAGGCATAAGCGATGCTTTGAGGAAATATTTTTTGTTTTTAATGGTGTTTTTGTTTATTTCAGGTTTTATTTTAGCGCGGTATATCAAGACGAAAAAAGGCCGATACCGCTTCGATGCCTTAAAGCTTAAAATACCTGTTGTGGGCCCGCTTTTTCGGAAAGTGGCGATCGCCAAATTCTCCCGCACTTTTTCTACTTTGGTCAGAAGCGGCGTTGCGGTTTTAAGCGCGCTGGATATCGTAGCTAAGACTTCAGGCAATAAGATCATAGAAGAGGCTGTAGGTAATTGCCGTAATTCCGTGCATAACGGGGAGCCGATCTGCCTGCCTTTGTCAAAAAGCGGCGTGTTTCCGCCTATGGTCTACCGTATGATCGAAATAGGAGAAAAAACCGGGGAACTTGAAAAAATGCTTTCCAAGATCGCTGATTTTTATGACGAGCAGGTAGACGCTCAGGTTTCGGCGCTCACCAGCATGATCGAGCCGATGGTTATTGCTTTTCTGGGGGTTGTGATCGGAGGCATCGTCTTATCATTATTTTTGCCGATATTTAGGATCACCGAGATAGTCGCGGGTTAAGAGAACGATGTCGTCGGCTTTTTCTTCCTCAAAAAATGTAATGACAACGCGGGAAATCGCCTCGTATCTAAAAATCCATCCTCTTACGGTAATGCGTTACGCCAGGAGCGGCGAAATCCCGGCTTTTAAAATAGGGCAGCGGTGGAGGTTTTATAAAAAAAATATAAAGAAATGGCTCAAAGGAAGAATAAGCCTTGAAGATGGCTTGAGGAAGAAGAGAGACGGTTCTATATTCGGTTAGATTTATCAAAGGAGAATCAGTGGCTTTTGATTATAAGCGGGAACTTGAGTTGATAGTAAAGAATGTCATCACTATCCCCAACACCGGGCTTTTGGTGCGCATGGTCCTGCGCATGTTGCGGCAAAAGCTAAAGATAAGGCACGTCGGGATCCTATTGTATAATAAAGAAAAGAATAATTTCGTCCTGACTTCCTCAGGTGACCCGTTGAAGACCAAGATCCCCGTAAGCCTTGCTTGCTTGGACAGGGATAACCCGCTGGTGCGTTTCTTCAGGGAACACCGGGAAAGGGCGATGCTTAAACATCCCGCCCTGCTTTTTTCCGAAGCTAAAAGCCTGCTGCGCCGGCCTGATTTAGCACAGCAGGCTAAGCAATTGCTTAAGGCGGTCTTGTATCAGATGGAGATATTGGAGATAAAGGCGTGCGCCCCATGTTATTTCAGGGGGCATCTGTTGGGTATATTATTGCTGGGAGAAAAAAATAACGGCGTAAAGTTTCAAAAGGACGAATTGGATTTTCTTGTCGCCGTGGCCTCAAGCCTGGCAATGGCGATTGAGAATTCAAGGCTTTATAAGGAATTACACCTGGAGCTGGACAAGAAACAGCAGCTTTTTATCCGCATTATAAACGCCTTAGCTGCCTCTATTGAAGCTAAGGATTACTACACCCACGGGCACACCGCGCGCGTGACTAATTTGAGCCTTGAGATCGCCAGGGCTATCGGTCAGCAGGACAAGAAGGTCCTTGACGAGAAATTTATGGAAAACCTTTATATCGCCGCCCTCCTGCATGACATCGGCAAGATCGGTGTCGCCGAGTCTATATTGAATAAAAAAGGGCCGTTAAGCGAAGAAGAGAGGCGTAAAGTAAGGGAACATCCCCAGATAGGAGTAGCTATTTTAAGATCTATAAAAGAACTGCAGGATGCGATTTTAGGCGTAAAATACCATCACGAAAGATATGATGGATTAGGCTATCCGGAAGGCCTAAAAGGCAACCAGATCCCCTTGATAGCGGCGATTATTTCCGTAGCCGATTCTTTTGATGCCATGACTACGGACAGGCCTCACCGCAAAGCCTTGAGAAAAAACGACGTGGTCAAAGAGATCAGGAGCCTAAGCGCCAAACAGTTCAATCCTCAGGTGGTCTCTGCGTTTATCCAGCTCTACGAAAAAAATAAGATATAACAGGATGAAGAAAAAACGCATTATTTTAATGTATATATCTGATGTTTCTGGCCATCGCAGCGCCGCGGAATCAGTAGAGCGGGCCCTGCGCCAGGTTTCTCCGCAGGCGGAGGTCTTAAGTATCAACGCCTTTAATTACACTAATCCTCTTTCTGAAAAAATAGTCAATAAGCTTTACATGGGTGTCATACAAAAAATGCCGGGCATCTGGGAGTATCTTTATGATAACCCTAGGATCGTAAGAAAAATCGAGCGTTTTAAGAAAAGCGTGCATAAGTTCAATTCCCCGAAATTAAAAAAACTTTTCGATAGTTTTAGGCCGGATGTGGTGGCTTGCGCTCAGGCTTTCCCCTGCGGGATGGTCGCAGATTACAAAAAGGCCCGGGGCCTAAAGCTTCCCCTTGTGGCCATACTTACTGATTATATCCCGCACGCTTACTGGATCTATGATAACGTGGATTACTATGTTGTCCCTTCTATGGAGGTGGCGGGCCATCTGGCAGCTAAGGGCGTGCCCGAAGAAAAAATAAAGCCTTTTGGAATACCCTTTGACCCTAAGTTCAATGAGCCGGTAGATAAACGTCTGGTCTTTAAGAAAACAGGTTTAGATGATAGCTTGCCTACGGTATTGATCATGGGCGGGGGCCATGGTTTAGGCCCGATAAATAGGATCGTAGATTCTTTAGAAAAGGTAAAAAAGGATTTTCAGGAGGTGATCGTCGCGGGAATAAATAAGAGGCTTTATAAGTCGCTTAAAAACAAGCTTAAGCAGTGCCGCAAGAGGGTCCTGTTGTTAGGTTATGTAAACAATATCCATGAATTGATGAGTATTTCGGACTTGATCATTACTAAGCCCGGAGGAGTGACTACCGCGGAGGCTTTGGTTAAGAATTTACCGATGGTCATCGTCAGGCCTATCCCGGGGCAAGAAGCAAGCAATACCGATTTTTTGGTCAAAAAGAAAGCCGCGCTTAAGATCGATGAGATCGGCGGCATAGGCCGGGTAGTCTCTGATCTACTCGATTGCCCGGATAAGCTGTCTCAGCTAAGGAGCTCAGCAGCGGCGATAAGTAAGCCCCGCGCAAGCCTGGATATCGCCGGGCTCATCCTAGATATATAATGTTCAATTATATCCTTTATAAAATCGGTTCATTCATCGCCTTGAGCCTGCCTCTTAAGGCGGCATACCGGCTGGCAATATTTATTTCCGATATAAATTATTTTTTTGCTTACAAGGACCGCCGGGCGGTCAAGGAAAACCTGATGTCGATATTCCCGCATAAACCACCGCGCGAGATCTGCCGTATCAGGCTTTCCATGTTCAGGAATTTCGCTAAATACCTGGTGGATTTTTTCAGGTTTTCCGAGTTAGGCTCCGGCTATGTGGCGAAAAACGTCAGATTTGAGAACGCGCATCTGCTTGATGAAGGCCTTTCTAAGGGTAAGGGCGTGATCATCGTCACCGCACATATCGGTAACTGGGAACTGGGAGGAGTCGCTTGCGCTATCTTAGGATATCCTATCTGGGCGGTAGCCCTGCCGCATAAGCATAAAAAGGTAGATGATTTTTTTAATGCGCAGAGAGAAAACAGAGGGCTTAAGGTTATACCTCTGGGTAAGGCGGCGCGGATGTGCTTGTCGGTATTAAGCGAAAATAAGATATTAGCGCTGGTAGGAGATAGGGATTTCAATGAAAATAACCTGGTTTTGGATTTTTTCGGGAGGCCGACTTATTTACCGCGGGGGCCTGCGCTTCTGGCTTTGAAGACCGGTTCAGTCATCGTGCCGGGATTTACCTTAAGGAACCAAGACGATACTTTTACCGTAAGATTTGACAGTCCGATAGAGGTCGATCCATCCGGCGAAAGCGAAAAAGTCTTAAGGGCGCTGGTGAATAGTTATAAGACCATAATTGAAAGTTACATAAGCCGCTATCCCGATCAGTGGTTTATGTTCAGGAGGTATTGGATACCTTGAAGGCATGCGTTATCATACCGGCGTATAACGAAGAGTCTACTATCGCCAAAGTCGTAAAAAGTATCCGGGTGCAAGGGCTTGAAGCAGTAGTCATAGATGACGGCTCGGGCGACCGCACGTCTTCGGTCTCTCTGGATGAGGGTGCTGTGGTATTAAGGAACCCGGTAAATTCCGGCAAAGGAAATTCCTTAAGGAAAGGGTTCGATTATGCTTTAGGCAGGGATTTTGACGCCATAATCACTATGGATGGTGACGGCCAACATAAGCCTGATGATGTGGCTTATTTTATGCGCCTGGCAGAATATTCCAAAAGCAGTATATTGATCGGCAACCGTATGTCCCATACTAAAAATATGCCCTGGCTGAGGATTTTGACCAATAGGTTTATGTCGTGGCTGATATCAAAGATCTCAGGCCAGAAGATCTTTGATAGCCAGTGCGGTTTCCGCCTTATTAAAAAAGAGGTATTGGAAAAAGTCAGGCTCAATACCTATAAATATGAGACCGAATCCGAGATCCTGATCAAGGCTTCGCGCTTAGGTTTTAAAATAGAATCAGTGCCTATCGAGACAATATATAAGGGCAACAAGAGCTCGATCAATCCGTTCGTAGATACTTTGCGTTTTATCAGGTTTCTTTTTGATGAAATATGGACTACGCGGCATTAAGAAAGCGCATGGTGGAAGAACAGCTTATCCGCCGGGGAATAAGTTCTCAAGGCCTCCTGCGTGCTTTTTATGAAATAGAGCGGCATAGATTCATACCCGAGCAGTTAGGGATGAACGCTTACGCTGATTTTCCCGTTCCTATCGGAGAATCCCAGACTATTTCTCAGCCTTATATCGTTGCTTTGATGACGGAGTCTTTGGAGTTAAAGACGACGGATAAGGTCTTAGAGATAGGTACAGGTTCAGGATACCAGTGTGCGATTTTAGCGATGTTATCCAGAGAGGTTTATAGTGTCGAAAGATTAGCATCTTTAAGTAACAGGGCGCAGGCGCTATTTAAAGAGTTAGGATACGGCAACATCCGGTTAAAGATAGGCGACGGGACCTTGGGGTGGGAAGAATTTGCGCCGTACGATAAGATCATGGTTACCGCGGCAAGCCCTTGTATACCCGCGCCTTTGCTTGAGCAGTTGGATGAAGGCGGCAGGCTTATTTTGCCATTAGGGCAGGGTTTAGGGCAGGTCTTGACTCTGGTAGAAAAAAAGGATGGTAAGATCAATTCCAGAGATATCTGCGGTTGCGTTTTTGTCCCCCTGGTTGGCGAATACGGCTACCCGCAATAGGCGTTTACAGGTAAGGGTTATGTTAGAGTTGATATTAAATTGGATGAAAAATATCCCCAGAGAATACGTGGTTATGATCGTGGGGGCATTGCCTATATCCGAATTAAGGGGGGCGATCCCGCTAGCATTGTCTTTCGGCATGTCCGTCAAGAAGGCCTTTATCCTTTCGGTAATAGGTAATACTTTGCCGGTTATCCCTGCTCTTTTTTTGCTTGAGCCGGTTTCCGGCTGGCTAAGAAGGTTTAAAATATGGGCGCGTTTCTTTGATTGGCTTTTTGAGCGGACAAAGAAAAGGGCTGATACCGTGCAAAAATATGAGGCTATAGGCCTGGCTTTATTTGTGGCGATACCTTTGCCTGTGACCGGTGCCTGGACCGGGATCGTAGCGGCTTCTCTTTTTAAGATCCGCTTCAGGTATGCTTTTCTTTCCATACTGGCCGGTGTGGTCGTTGCCGGGATCATTGTTTCAGTCCTTTGTTCTTTAGGTATCTTAGGCTACAGGGCGGTGGTAAATTGATACAGGTGTATACCGGTAAAGGAAAGGGTAAGACTACCGCAGCGTTAGGCCTTGCTATACGCGCTGCCGGCGCGGGGCTAAAAGTCTATATCTGCCAGTTTTTAAAAGGAGGCAAGTGTAGCGAACTGGCGTCATTAAAGAAGTTTAAGCATATAAAGATAGAGAGGTTTGGAAACGATTGTTTTGTGCGCCGCCCGGCGCAAGAAAAAGACATACGTGAAGCTTCCAGGGGATTAAAGTCTGCCGCCAGGGCTATATTTAAAAAATATTACGACGTGGTCATATTGGATGAAATATGCGTAGCCATAAAGCTGAAGCTTCTTAAGCCACAGGATGTTATCGGGATTATTAAAAAGTCACCCTCAAAGACCGAACTTATTTTGACCGGCCGAGGCGCCTCAAAAGAGATAATAAAAGCGGCGGATTTAGTCAGCGATATAAAGGAAAAGAAGCATTATTATAGAAAGGGAGTCAAGGCGCGTCGAGGTATCGAGTATTGATCCGTCAATTTCCTTGACAAGCGTTTTTATGAAGGTATAATAAAAAAGTGCTTATGAGGTCAAAAAAAGCGCAGATCAATCCAGGCAGTTATCTTTTGCGAGACAAGGGAAACTGCCTTTTTTGGTATAAGATACATTTGCTGCTAAGCTTGTGAGAGATTGCAGC
This sequence comes from Candidatus Omnitrophota bacterium, assembly GCA_016931435.1. Lineage (GTDB taxonomy): Bacteria > Omnitrophota > Gorgyraeia > Gygaellales > Profunditerraquicolaceae > JAFGET01. Next base: position 3,436 of record JAFGET010000092.1, on the reverse strand, counting down.
AAATGTCAATTCCCATGTTTCGTTAAAACGAGCGGGAATTGAACTAGCCCTGCGCAAGTCAGGGTAACAATGTTATACCCTTGCTGCTTAACTTTGTAGGAGACAGCATGTCCTTACTGCTTTACTATTTAAGTAATCGCAGTAAGGATCAATTACCTTACTTTGCTAAAAGCTGGAGGTAATTGAGGTCAATTAACTGGCCCTGCGTAAGTCAGGGTAACAATGTTATACCCTTGCTGCTTAACTTCGCTGGAGATAGCATCAAGGGTCAATTAACTGGCCCTGCGTAAGTCAGGGTTAATTGAGGAGGCGGGGATGAAGAAAATACCGGAACTTCTTGCGACATTAGGTATAATATTATTGCTCCTTGCTTTAGTGGGCAGGTTCCTGGGGAATCCGGCCAGGGTGGCTTACATCAGGATAACCACGGTAGTATTGTTCGCTAACACCGCATTTTTGCTGGCGATCCTGTCTAAGCTGTTGGAAAAAAAATAGAGACAGGATTATAAGGACGGGCCGGTATGGATTGTTTAAGATGATTCCGGCCCTCTTTAGTCAGCAGGCTTTATTATAAGATGACAAATGGTTAGTATAGAAAAGGAAGCGGAATTAGAGAGCTTGATGGTAAAGCTCGGAGTGCGTAAGGAGGATATTCTTGAGAGATTCATCCGTTCGAGCGGCCCGGGCGGGCAGAATGTAAACAAGGTCTCAACATGCGTCTACCTTCGCCATATTCCTACCGGTATCGAGGTAAAATGCCACAAGGAACGATATCAGGCCTTGAATCGTTTTTTCGCCAGAAAGATGCTTCTTAAAAAGATAGAAGCGAAAATACTGGGGGAGTTTTCCGAGGAAAGAAGACGCATCGAGAAGATCCGCAGGCAAAAACGAAAAAGGTCTAAGCGGGCAAAATTAAAAGTATTGGAGGCAAAGCGCAGGAATTCAGAAAAGAAAAAGCTGCGTGAAAGACCGCAGGCAGAAGTATTTTAGAAAAGGAGCAAGGATGAAAAAAATTGTGATGATTTTAGCCTTTGTATCGGCTTTAGCCGTCCCCGGTTTTTCCCTGCAGCCTAGCGCTCAAGTGGATAATAACGCGGGGACTTCTGCTATGCCGCCTTATTCCGGGCCTAAGGCGCGCATTGCCGTAGCTGATTTTGAGGTCAAGGCAGCTAAGGCTACTTATGAGATCGGGACAGGCCTGCGCGAAATGCTCATCACCGCGCTTATGAATTCAAACCGTTTCCGCGTTTTAGAGAGGCAGGTACTTAAGGCAGCCATGCAGGAACAGGAGTTGGCTGCCTCAGGCGCGGCTGAACAAGGCGCCGGCGGCGCGCAAAGAGGGAAGATAAAGACCGCCGATATCATTATAACCGCGGCGGTTACTGAATTCGAACCTCATGCTTCCGGAGGAAAGGCCGGTATCGGAGGGGGCGGGGGCGTAGGTAAAGGTATTCTCGGAGGGATGTTGGGAGGGGCTTTAAATAAAGCGCACATGGCGCTGGATATAAGGATAGTCGATACTTCCACGTCCGAAGTTTTAGCGGCTACGCGCGTGCAGGGAAGCGCTTCGGATATCGCCGGAGGGATAGGCATAGGTTTTTTAGGCAGCTGGGGATTGGGCGCGGGGTTATCCGGTTACGCCAATACGCCAACGGAAAAGGCCATCCGTGTCTGTATCATCGAAGCCGTAAAGTATATTTCACAGGTCATCCCCGCGGATTATTATAAGTATTGATTTTAGGCGTACTGGCAGGTTTATTTTCCAAGGGAGGCGCCACAAGGGATGGGCATAGTCAATAAAGTAAAAGCCAGAATGAAGAAGAGAAAGGCTGGGCCCTTTTTTGATCTTCTTGATGTCGGCTCTTTACAAAAAGAGCAGATGGAGGAGGTGCTTAAAAGTGAGCATCACCTGGTGAAAAATATCATGGAGATAAGCCCTGTCTGTATTACCGTCGTAAATGCTAAGGGCGAGATCATCTACGCCAATACCCAGGCAGAGAAGACGTTGGGATTGACAAAAGAAAGAATAATCAGTAGAAATTTTAACGCCCCGGATTGGAAGATAACAGATTTTAAAGGGAATCCATTTCCCGATGAGAAGCTTCCTTTTAACCTGGTCAGAGAAACCGGAAAACCGGTTTTTGACGTACATCACGCTATAGAGTGGCCCGGAGGAAAAAGAATCTTTCTTTCCATCAATGCTTCTCCATTGTGGGGCAAGGAGGGGAATTTTAGCGGGATAGTCAGCTCCATTGAAGATATTACTGAGCGTATTAAAGCGGAAGAAGCGCTGCTTAATGAAAAACGTTTTTCAGAAAGTATCATCGGCACGGCTCAGGCTATTATCCTTGTTTTGGATCCGGAAGGCAGGATCGTCAGTTTTAATAATTACATGGAAGAGGTCTGCGGATACAGCCTCCAGGAAGTAAAGGGGAAGGACTGGTTTGATACGTTTTTGCCAAGTTGTGACCGTCAGAAGAACCGCGAAATTTTTAAAAGAACATTAAGTGATATCCAAACTCGCGGCAATGTCAATCCCATTATCACCAAGGGCCATGAACTACGCTTTATAGACTGGTGTGATAAGGCGCTCAAGGACAACGACGGCAGGGTTGTGGCGATTATATCCATCGGACAGGATATTACCGAGCAAAGGAAAGTGCAGGAAACATTACGGGAGCAGGAGGAAAGATTCAAGACGCTTTTTAATTCTTCGATCGATGCTATCGCGATTAGTGATACCCAAGGGCATATAATTGACTGTAACCAGGCGTACGTTGATCTTTTGGGGTATTCAAAAGAAGAGCTTAAGAAGATCACTTTTTTGGAACTTACTCCCGAAAAGTGGCATGCCGCGAACAAAGAAATGATAAAAAAAGTGATGGAGATAGGTTATTCCGATGAATTCGAGAAGGAATATATTAAAAAAGATAAAACGGCTGTCCCTGTTTCATTAAGGACATGGAAACTGCAGGATAAGGAAGGAAATTTCCTGGGCCTATGTTCGCTAGTCAGAGATATAACTAAACGTAAGAGCGAGCAACAGCTGCTCATCAAGAGCGAGCGCTTATACCACGATTTATTTAACAATGCCAGCGTTGGCATAATCATTGCTGATAAAGAGACGAGAAAATTCCTTGCGGTTAATCCCAGGATGTGCAAAATGCTAAAAATGAGCCAAGAGGAAGTAATAGGTTCATCAGTAAGGGATATCCATCCTGATGAAGCGATAAGCAAGGTGGACTCGCATTTTGAGAAATTACGCAGCGGGGAATCCGAAGCGGTCACAGACGTTTTAATCAGGAGAAAAGACGGGAGCCTTTTTTATGCCGATATCTATGCGGCTCCTATTACATTTGAAGACAAGCCTGCAATGATCGGTTTTTTTAACGATGTTTCCGATCGCAAGCAGGTAGAGGAGCAGGTATTACAACTT
>JAFGET010000091.1 GCA_016931435.1 Candidatus Omnitrophota bacterium | reverse complement strand
TCTTTTCAGCTTGAGAGGGCCAGGGATTTTAAGCCAAAAGTGGCGGTTATCCTTAATTTCAGCTGTAATCATTTAGACAGGCACAAGGATATGGGGGAGTATCTTGAGGCAAAAAAGCGTATCTATATGAACCAGGATAAAGATGACTACCTGGTTTTAAATGCTGACGATAAAACAGTTTTCAGTTTAAAGGATAGCGCCTGCTCAAAAGTCGCCTTTTTTAACAAGGCTATGAATTCTAACCCTAATTACGCGGCGGCGCAAGCCGTAGGCGGAATTTTAGGCGCAGACGAGAAACTATGCCAACAGGTATTTGCTGATTTTAAAGGCGTAGAACACCGTTTAGAGCAGGTCGCCCGGATCGATGAAATAACGTTTATAAATGATTCTAAAGCGACTACCATTGATGCGACTATTTGGGCTCTTACGAATACGCCTAAACCGATAATCCTTATAGCCGGCGGCAGGGAAAAGGGCAACGATTACCGTTTGATCCTTGACTTAGTAAGAGAAAAAGTCAAGAGGGCTATTTTGATCGGTGAATCCGGGGAAAGGATCGTTCAGGCGCTTTCGCCGATAGTGTCCACGCAAAAGGCGAAGACCATGGAGGAAGCCGTCAAGGCAGCTTTTTCTCTGGCGCGGCCCGGTGATTGCGTCTTGCTCTCTCCGATGTGCAAAAGCTTCGATATGTTTACGGATTACGAAGAAAGAGGCAGGATTTATAAAAAAGCAGTTTCGCAATTAAAAAAAGAGGCCGCTTAGGTGTTACGAAATATAAGGATCAACCTTCTTATTACCACCGCTGTTTTGATCTCTATCGGCATCGTGATGATCTATTCTTCCTCTTCTATCTATGCCATGGAGAAATACCGCGACAGCCTGTTTTTTTTAAAAAGGCATGTAAGTTTCCTGTTGATCGGAATAATACTTACGTTTTTTATGATGAGTTTTGATTATAGGAAATTAAGGAAATATAGTAAGCCCCTGTTTATATTTTCCCTGTTGCTTCTGGTCCTGGTCCTGGTGCCGGGGGTGGGCAGGGAGGTGTCGGGAGCGCGGCGGTGGTTCAGGTTCAAATTTTTAAGCTTTCAGCCATCGGAATTCGCCAACCTGGCCTTGATCATTTATACTTCCGATTTTATTGCCAGGAAAAGCGGCGTAGTCAGGGATTTCCTTAAAGGTTTTATCCCTCCTATGGTAAGTTTAGGGGCAGTCTTATTGTTGGTCCTGATCCAACCGGATTTAGGCACGGCTGTATCTTTAGCCGCCGTGATTTTATTGATGCTTTTTATTGCCGGGGTAAGGGCTACTTATCTGGTTTCTCTGGCGTTGGCAGGCCTGCCCGTCCTCTATGCCCTTATTTTCAGCGTGCCTTACCGCCGGGCGCGTATTTTGGCTTTTCTTAATCCCTGGCTTGACCCTAGGGGAAGCGGTTTTCAGATAATCCAATCTCAGGTGGCTTTAGGTTCGGGAGGTATTTTTGGGGTGGGGTTAGGACAGTCCAAGCAGAAGTTATTTTACCTGCCTGCCGCGCATACGGATTTTATCTTTTCTATTATCGGGGAAGAGCTGGGGATTATTGGGACCCTGGCGGTAGTGGTGTTATTTTTGGTCTTTTTACGGCAAGCGCTTAAGATAATCAAGAACACCGCGGATAAATTCGGGCATTTTCTTTCCATAGGCCTGGTTTTGATGATCATGTTCAAAGCCGTGATAAACATCGGGGTCTCCTGCGGGCTGCTTCCTACTAAGGGGCTGCCGCTTCCTTTCATCAGTTACGGGGGGTCTTCCTTTATTTTCGATATGATCAGCGTGGGGTTATTGCTGAATATCGCCCGCACTGGCGAATACCCCTGAGCGGGACGAATATTATGAAAATACTTATTGTTACGGGAGCCAGCGGCGGGCATATCTTTCCGGCGCTTGCTCTGATTGAGTCTTTAAAAGAAACAAATAGCGAGGCGCAGATAACTTTGGTCCTGCCGAAAAAAAATGCCCTGGGGACCGTTGATTGCCGCGGGTGTCGTTTAAGGTATATCTCTTATTCATCCTTGAAATTATCCCTTGATTTTAAAAATATACGCGCTATATTTGAATTCTTCAAAACCTGCCTGGAAAGTATTTTTATCTTCTTTGAGTTTAAGCCTGATATCGTGGCGGGTTTCGGAAGCCTGGCCTCCTTGCCTATAATGATCTTATCTTGGGGGCTGGAAGTAAAAAGCCTGATCCATGAACAGAACGTTCTTTGCGGCAGGGCGAACAGGTTTTTGGCTAGATTTGCGGATAAGATAGCGGTTTCTTTTGCAGAGACCGGAAAATATCTCCTTGCGGCAGACAGAAAAAAAGTAACGGTCACGGGTAATCCCCTGCGTATACAGATGAAACGCCTGGATAAAAAAGACGCCCTGGATTTTTTCGGCTTTAAGCAGGGGATTTTTACGGTGCTGGTGGCAGGAGGCAGCCAGGGCAGTTACAGCATAAACGAGTATTTTTTAAAGGCGGTTTTAGAAATACGCGATAGGTCTCCGCTTCAGGTGATACATATATGCGGGAAAAAAGGCCGTCAGATGATAGAAGACTTTTACCGCGGCTTAGATATCAGTGCGCGCGTCTATGATTTTCTGGGCGAGATGCAATACGCTTATTCGGCGGCTGAACTTATTGTGTCGCGCTGCGGGGCTACTACCATAGCGGAGATAGTATCTTTCCGCTTGCCGGCGCTGTTGATACCTTATCCTTACGCTTACCGTCATCAATGGCATAATGCCAGGGTCCTTGAGGATAAAGGCGCGGCAATAGTTATCCCCGAAGAGCGGCTTAAGCAAGGGGACCTGGCTAAAGAACTGAAAAAATACGCGGATGACCCTTCTCGGCTTAAGGCGTTAGGTTTAGCTTTTGACGCCTTTCGCGCGCCTGAAGCCGGCAGGTTATTATGCGATGAACTTTTATCTTTATATCAGGCGTAGGTAAATATGTATAAGCATATCCATTTTATCGGTATCGGCGGCATCGGCATGAGCGCAATCGCGCATCTTTTATTACGTTCCGGCGTAAAGGTAAGCGGTTCGGATCTTAAGGAAAGCGCGGTTACGCGCAGGCTCAAAGAACAGGGCGCAGATATATTCATCGGGCATAAGCCGGAAAATATTTCCGGAGCGGACCTGGTTGTCTATTCTTCCGCTATAAAAAGCGAAAACCCGGAATTCAGGCTGGCAGGGGAAAAGGGTATCGCGGTCATGAAGAGGGCCGAGGCGTTAGCTTTCCTTATGGATGGTAAAGGCCAAACAGTGATAACTGTTACCGGAAGCCACGGCAAGACTACCACCGCCTCCTTGATCTCATATTTATTATTAGAGGCAGGATTATCGCCCACTATAGCGGTGGGTGGGATCCTTAAGAATATCGAGGCCAACGCATACCTGGGGAAAAGCAAGTTTTTTGTCGCCGAAGCCGATGAATCCGACGGCACATTTCTATATTTTAGGCCGGATTATTCGGTAATCACCAATATTGATTACGAGCATATGGATTATTATAAGGAATCTGGCCGGCAAAATGACGCATTCAATGAGTTTATAAACCGGACCAAAGAAGGGGGGTGCGTTTTTGCCTGCGGGGATGACCCCAGATTAAGAAATATTCTTTTAGGATACAAGGGGGAATATCTTTTTTTCGGGTTAGATCAGGGTGCCCATGTTTACGCCGACAAAATATCTTTTAATGGGCTTACTTCGGAATTCGATTGTTATTTTGAAAAGAAGTGCCTGGGGAGGTTTTGCCTTTCTTTAGGCGGCAGGCATAATATATCTAATGCCCTTTCAGTGGTAGCGTTAGGGGTCAAGTTGGGGATAAGCATCGATTTGATAAAAAAAGCTTTAGTAGATTATAAAGGGGCTTGCCGCAGGCTTGATCTTAAATATGAAGGTCGTGGTTACACGGTGGTGGATGATTACGCGCATCATCCTTCGGAGATAAAAGCGTCCTTATCCGCTATACGTGATTTAAAACCGCAAAGGCTGCTTGTGGTTTTTCAGCCGCACCGCTATTCGCGCACGAAATTGTTGCTTTCTGAATTCGCTAAATGTTTCGATGCTGCGGATGTCTTGGTCATCACGGATATATATGCCGCAAGCGAATCTGCCTCGGAAGGGATTTCCGCCGAAAGTATCGTTCTGCAGATAAAAAGCGGGTTCCCGGAGAAAGATGTGCGGTATTTAAAAAAAGAAAAGGTTGTGGCCTATCTTATAGATAATGTTCATAAAGGAGATATCATAGCCGTTTTGGGCGCGGGGGATATCAGCGGAGTCAGCGATGAATTGGCGCAAATACTTAAAGGGAAAGACCAAACTTAAAGAGCCCTTAAAAAAACATACTACTTTTAAGATCGGCGGCCCGGCGGATTTCTTCTTTGAGCCAAAGGATGAAGAGGATCTAAAGTCGTTGCTTCTGGGATTAAAAAAGTATAGAATACCGTTTAAAATAATCGGCGCCGGCAGCAATATTTTAGCCGGTGATAATAGGCTGCCATTGGCTGTCTTGAGGTTAAGCTCCGCGTTTTTTAAGCGCGTTGAATTCAAGGGGAAGATCCTTGAAGCGGGCTCAGGTGCCTCTTTAGGGCGGCTCATCCGCTTTGCCCAGGCAAGGGGATTATCGGGCCTTGAGTTCTTATCCGGCATCCCCGCTTCTTTAGGAGGGGCGATAGCGATGAATGCCGGATGGAAAGGCAAAGGCATCGCTGATGTGATAAAGGAAGTAACGGTGATGGATCATCAGGGCAATGTCAAGCGCTTGGATAAGAAGCAAATAAGATTCACTTACCGTAATGCTGATTTGTCAAAGTATATAATTTTGCGCGCGCTGTTGCGTCTATCATCGAAAGATAAGCGCAGGATCAGAGAAGCCATAAGAAAAAACCTTATTTATCGCAGGCAGACTCAGGACCTGTCCGCCCCCTCTGCCGGCTGTATCTTCAAGAACCCCCCGGGTGCATCTGCCGGAAAGCTTATTGACCTGTGCGGGCTCAAAGGAAAAAAGGCCGGCGGCGCCCGCGTTTCATCAAAGCACGCAAATTTTATCCTGAACTCAGGAGATGCCAGGGCCGGCGATGTTTTGAATTTGATGTCGTTGATATCGCGGAAAGTAAAGAATAAGTTCGGGGTAGGCCTTAAGCCGGAAATAAAAATATGGCGCTAAATCACGGGATGCGCGAAAAATTCGGTACGATCGGCGTCTTGATGGGTGGGCCTTCCAGCGAAAGGGACATATCTTTAAAATCAGGCAATGCCGTTTATGAAAGCCTTAAAGGCCTCGGGTTGAATGTGGTAAAAGTCGAGATCCAGTCTGATGATTTTGATCAGAACTCGCGCTTGATCGGGATGCATAATATAAATTGCGCCTTTATAGCTTTGCACGGGCGCTATGGAGAAGATGGTTGCATCCAGGAGCTTCTTGAAGCACTTGATATTCCTTATACCGGCTCAGGCGTACAAGCAAGCAAAACGGCTATGGATAAGATTTTATCACTTGAGGTTTGCAAGAAAGAAGGATTGGATGTCCCTCGTTATCAGGTGTGCCAAAAATCAGATGGCAAGATTGAGCCGCCGGATAAAAGCAGTCTCGATTTTCCTTTAGTAGTCAAGCCGGCTGCGCACGGCTCAAGTATCGGCTTGTCTATCATAGATACTCCGGATCTTTTTACGCAGGCTTTAGATCTGGCTTTTAAATATGATGGAAAAGTCATCCTGGAAGAATATATCCAGGGCAGGGAAATCACCGTAGGGATATTGGCGCAGGAGGCTTTGCCGGTAATTGAAATAATCCCGAAAAAAAGATTTTTCGATTACGAAGCAAAATACCGTCCGGGCATGACTGATTATATCGTTCCGGCAAGGTTATGCGGGGAAACCGCGCAAAAAGCGCAGGATGCCGCGCTTCGCATGCATCGGGCGCTGGACTGTTTTGGCTGCTCCCGGGTGGATATGATATTAAACAGCCAGGAGATTCCTTATATATTAGAGTTGAATTCTATCCCAGGTTTTACCGAGACCAGCCTTTTACCCAAGGCGGCTAAATTCGCCGGTATTGAATTCTCCCAGCTGTGCCTTAAGCTTCTAGAATTGGCTTTTAACAGATGAGAAAACGCAAGATAGCCCTGCCTGACAAGAGAGTATCCTCAAGAGTAAGCAGGCTCAAGGTTGTTTTTATCCTGGCATTTATATTGTCTCTTGCTGCCATCGGATTGATCGGCAGGTATTGGAGGCTGGCTTTTCGCGGTTTTAGGGTAAAAGAGGTCATGGTAAAGGATGGCGCTTCGATAAACCTGGACCATCTCAAGGGGCATGCGATATTCGATATAGACCTGGGAAAAGAAGCGGAGCTTCTACTATGGCGTTATCCGCAATATAAGGCCGTCAGGTTGATCCGCGTGTTGCCCGACAGGATATTCGCGGATTTCATAAAGCGGCTGCCCTATGCCCTGATCGAATCAGAGCGCATTTTTGCCATAGATCAGGAGCAGGTATTATTTGATACCGATATAAGCGGCCTTCCTGTGATCGTGGGGCCGCGGGCAAAAATAGCTGGTCTTCGCCCCGGGAAAAGATATAATATTAAAGAACTGGGATTGGCTCTTGAGATAATCTCAGAGTTAAAGGCGGATGCTTATGCCTCGGGGCTTAAATTAAAGAGTGTTGATGTATCGTCTTTGGATAATGCCTTCCTTATTTTTTCTGAAGGGCAAGAGGTCAGGCTTGGGCAGTATAATATAAGGGAAAAGATCGGGATATTAAGCGGATTGTTTGCTCAGTTTAAGGATAGCCTGGCTGACATCGAATATATCGATTTGCGTTTTAAAGAACCGGTGATGAAGTTTAAAAAGGGCAAAAGTTGACCTATGCGACCGTTTACCTTCAGCGATAATTATATCTGTGCTTTGGATATCGGCTCCAGCAAGATCGCCGCGGCAGTGGCGGAAGTAAAGCGCGGCAGGATTAAAAATATTTTCCTGGAAGAAGCCGTTTCCAAAGGCGTCAAAAACGGCGCTATCGTCAACTCCATCGATTTGATCGGAGCAATAAGCCAGTTGCTTAAGGCCTTAAAGCATAAATCCGGGGTAAATATCAAGATGCTGCACGTGGGGTTATGCGGGAAGGATATCACCACCAAGCACAGCAATGCTATTATGCCTCTTAGTGAAAGAGGCAATAAGGTAGTTACACTTTCCGATATCCGACTTATCAATGAACAGGCGCGGATATTAGGCTCAAGCCTGGAAGAGGAGATCATCCACCAGATCCCCTTTGGGTATAGTATAGACTCCAGGACAAAGATTTTAAATCCTCTGGGCCTTTATAGCCACAGGCTGGAAGTAGATATGTATCTGGTTTGCGGTAAATTGTCGTTCATACAGAGCCTGCAGCGGGTGATAAACCAGGCCGGTTATGAAATAAAAGACATATTTTTTTCCGGTATAGCCATAAGCAGCGCCCTCTTGCACGGCGAAACAAAAGAGGGGTTGACTTTAGTTTGCGATATCGGAAGCGATATTACCGAATTATCGCTGTTTCGGCACGGGATGCTGAATAATACGGTAGTGTTATCGCAAGGGGGCGAAGATCTGACCTTGGAACTTTGCGAAGCGCTTAATATTCCTTTTGCCCTGGCAGAGGAGGTCAAGAGGTCTTACGGAATAATCGGGGATTATAATGATTTTTCTGAGGATAAAGAAGTGCTTATCAAAAAAAACAACGTCTATAAGAAGATAAAACAGAAACAGGTCTCCCAGATACTGACAACCCGCGCGAAGGCAGTTTGCCAGGCGATCAAGGAAGCCGCGCAGGAGATAGTCGCCCTTGAAGAATTAGACAATTTTATCGTCATAGGCAGGTCTATGATCACGGAAGGGTTCCTTGAATTACTGGAAGGCAATTTAGGCATTTGCGTGAAGATGGGTAGGATAAATCAGCCCGAGATCGCCTCTTTTATAAATAAAAGCGGAATGGCCTCAGCTAATAAATACCTGACCTATTTTACCGCTTTGGGTATCGTTGCTTTGGGTTTGTTAGAGAAGCAAAAGGCGCAGGCAGGCGGTTTTTTTACGGCTTCAGCGCAGCGTAACCCCGCCTTAAGGGCGTTGAACAGGATCAAGGAGATATACCAGGAATATTTTTGATGATCGAGGATAATGTTTCCGCAGTCAGAAAGCGCGTTATCTCAGCCTGCGCCAGGGTCGGCAGGGACCCTTTATCAATCAGTAT